>CALMUD010000098.1 GCA_937872735.1 uncultured Bacteroidales bacterium | reverse complement strand
GCCATCATCAACTCAATATCTCGATAACTCAACGAAAATCGGTAATAAAGCCAAACACAATGGCTGATTATCTCGGATGGAAAGCGGTGACGATGGTAGGGATTCTTTATGTTCATGACCTATTTTACCGCCCTTCTATCTTGAAGCCAAGTTAAGTTGACAATACCTTTGATACATTACGTGGATTTCCTTTTTAAGTTTTCATACGTACGATTACGCTGGATATCGCTAATCACACCTATATGCTGGACAATGTCATGCCGTTTGTCAGGTGTAAGAAGTTCATTTCATTAAGTTACGGGCTCGATTAATTAATTTTTTGGATAGAATACTGGATATAGCAAATAGAATCAAAGCAAAAAACCAAATATGAATTTTTGCCGAAAATATTGGCTCTAATAATATTATTAAAACAGGAGTATTAAGTAACCTAAAGTTGTATATGGCGAATTTTCTTTCTATGGCATTAGTGAACTTAGAGTGTGTCTTTAAATAATATACTTGAATTGAGTTGTTTTCAGGTTCAATAGTAGCAACAAATGCCGCTTTATTTAAGAGCACAGACTCGTTTTTTATTGGAGTAATAGAAATGTCCGAATTGTTTGAACTTTGAGTTACAGACCAATAATGATTTTCTAGCATTTGCACCCCTTCACTTGGCTGGTACAGTCCGTAGTATCGTCCTTTAATTAAAGTTTCATTAAACACAGTAAAACAAGCATCATTACCAAAACAAATAAAATCTCTTCGTTCTATTTGATAAACCCAAAGCAACAATAAAATCCAAGTTAAAAATAATGTGCAAAGAGTCTGAATTATGGTGGGAATGATTTTCATACCACACCTCATTTATTTTTTTGTTGAGTCCGACCATATTCCCAACCTGCCCGTTCAGCTGATTGAGAAACTGGAGACTCTGACCACTGTTTACCATGTCTGCTAATAGCGTTATACCCGTCAAAAAAACTACGAGTTTTTATCCAACTCCAGTTGTTTACGCCTGCGGCAGCCCCAGCAGAAAAATTCCCAATATCTCTTGCTGTTGCGTATATTGTTGGAGTAACTACGTTATTAAATATAACGAATCTATTGTATGCAACGTCTCCCTTTTCTGGATATTGAGACTTAAAATCGTACTTTTCACCACTCCTAGCGTTAGGAAAATATTTTGTGTATGGAGATAGCATATCATTTAACATTTCAGGATTATTTAAAAATCTTATCCCTGAATAATCAGTCGTATTTAACGAAGACTTAACTGGGTATCCTTCTTCATTAAACCCGGAGTATGGTGTCAAAGTTTTACCAAGAATTTGTCCAGTGCGTTTTCCAGTTTTGTCATCAATGACATAAATGGTATTATCACCATCTATCGTTCCAGATACGATTTGATATAAATTTTTATCCACTTTCCTAGCATTCAGACTATTATTCACCGCCGCGTTATACCCAGCGGCTGCTGAGGTGGCTGCTGTTTCAAACGACCCACCTTGCAGTGCACCTGCCAATCCTGACGCGAGTGTTGCGACTGCACGGATATTCTCTTTTTCTGCTTGGGTAAGTTCCGACACAGGTTTACCATCGTACATTTGTTGATGCACAATCATCGCCATCGCTTCACCTGAGACTGCACCTGTTGCGCCACTGGCTGCGTTGTTGCCACTGAAGTACGCCACCACTGCGCCTGCTGCTGCATGGGCGAGCAGTCGTTCTGCGGTGGTGTCGGCTTGATGGACGATTTGGTGTGTAACAGGGTCTTCTTCTAACTTATCAAAGTATGTCCCAATCGCACTGGCAAGGAAAGGCTGAGTCAGATTGGATAGGGCTTGTCCATTGTTGCCCGATGCCAAACCTGCCGCCAAACCACTCAATGCCTGTGCCGTTCGGCTGAAGTCGCTGCCTGGGCCGTATTGGTTTTGTGTTTGATGCCATGCGGCTTCTGCACTACTGACCGCACCAAACCCTTTGCCTTGGTTGATTTGGTCTTGTACAAACGTGTCTTGCTTATCTTTGGGCAAAGCCTCATATTCCGCTTTGAGCACAGGATTGGTTTGCAAGGCTTGATTAAACTCAATATCGACTAATGCTTGCGCCGATGGATGTGCTTGATAGGTCTGCCACGCCACAGGGTCAGTGGCCTTGAGATTATCCTCTGCCGCTTTCAACGCCTCATCACGCTTCACATACTCACTGCGCTGCATCGCGGTGCTCACCACATTGGTCGCCAATGCACCCACATCCCCC
>CALMUD010000097.1 GCA_937872735.1 uncultured Bacteroidales bacterium | reverse complement strand
ACAAGAACTACCAAGCGGCAGAGAATGGCGAAAGCGTGATGCGGCCCGTGTTTGTGGGCTGGTATGAGAACGAGAACTATGCGCAATTCAGGCACACCCAAGGGGGGCAGAAGATAATGCGGAACGCCGCCGGACTGCCCGAAAGCGCGGTGAGTGACTATCGGCATCTGGTGGAGGAATTCAGTCCCTATCAGTGGAAACAATGGGAGCAAGGCGCCACCCTGGAGGGCATAGCATGGTATGCCGACACCAAACGCGGTCTGCAATACAGCGACTACATGATGAAGAGCGAATATCCAGGGAGCGCGGGCGAGGCCTTCCAGACCAAGTGCAACCGCTACTTTGAGCAAGCCCACATAGAGGCGTGCCGGGCCACCTGCCGCGAACCCCAGTTTGTGGGGAACATAAGCGGGGCAAGCGAAAAAGGGCGTCAAGCCCTGTCAGGCATCCACCTGACGCCCGGGCACAGCCCGAGCGACGAGCTGAGGATATGGATTATGCCCGACGGAATGAACGCCAACGGACAAGGGCAGTCCAGCACCCGCCCTGCCAGCATCAGCCAACGGTATCTGGTGGTGGTGGACATCGGCGGACTGTCGAGCAAAGCGGACTGGAGCGTGATATCGGTGTTTGACCGAAAAGCCCTGACGCGCACCGACGGATATCTGGAACGGGCGGCCACCTGGCGGGGACACATTGACCACGACTGGCTGGCATGGAAAGCGGCGCAGATAGCCACACTGTATGGAAAGGCACTGCTGGCCATAGAGAGCAACACCCTTGAGACCAAAGACGCCGTGCAGATACAGACCAGCGAGGGCGACCACTTCTACACGGTGATAGACGAGCTGTCGGAGCACTACAGCAATCTGTATATGCGGACGAGCGAGCCAGACGTGGCGCGCGAGGGGGTGACCTACCGCTATGGCTGGCACACCAATGTGCGGACCAAATATCTGGCCTATGACCAATGCCGCTCCTCACTGCGTGACGGCGAATATGTGGAGCACGACTCCCGCTGCGTGGACGAGATGGGCTGGCTGGAGAAAAAAGCCAACGGCAGTCTGGGCGCGATAACGGGACAGCACGACGACCTGATAGACACGACCGCAATCGGTCTGTACCTCTCGACCCGTGAGATGCCGATGCCGCGCGAACGGAGTGCCAACGGGGGACAATATCACCGTCCGACGGGTGACGGCGGCTATGCAATGATATGACAACAAGAATGACGGAAAATGGAAAATTGACCAATGAACAGAATAGAGAATGATGAGATAATATACAGCTACAGCACGGCGAGCCTGCTGGACGAAGTGGAGCTATGGAGCGCGATGAGCGCGGACGCCAACGCACCGACCGCCGAGACGGACGCGACAGTGGTGACTGACGATGAGGCGCGGCCCGTGACCGAGCTGCTGCAAGCCGCGGGACTGCACATAGGGACAACGGAGCTGGGCAAACTGAGCGACGCTCCCTACAGCTATGACGCGAGCAGCGGAACCATGATGCTGCGGGTGAGGAACAGCGGCAGCCAGAGTGCCGCCACCATAGGGCAGACCGATGCCACACTGGGGGAGGTGCTGGCGCTGTGGGCGCTGCACGCATGGCTGATGGTGAAAGGACAGCGGGAGACCGCCGCCAACTGTCTGCCACATCTGAACAGGGCACGGCAACGGCTGCACCAGCAACTATTTGCCGCCAGAGGATAGACCTTTTTTAAAAAAAAGCAGGGGCTGAGTCGGAAACGACCCAGCCCCTGCTGTATCAGACAAAAGCCCGGAAACGGCAAAAGCCGCCGCGTGGCAAAAATTATTCAAACTTAGCGAAATCAGCCTTGCGCATATCGCCCGTCTTGGCAAACGCATCGTGGAGGGCAAAAGCCGCCATAAGGCTGTGAGCCGTCTGACCGCCCTTGCAGAGTTTCAGATAATCCCACATGAGCTGCTTGTAGTCAGGGTGCACACAATTCTCGATGATACACTTGGCACGTTCCTCAGGCGCCTTGCCGCGCAAGTCGGCCACACCCTGTTCGGTGACCAGCACCTTGACAGAGTGCTCGCTGTGGTCGACATGGCTGACCATAGGGACAATAGGCGAGATGCAGCCATCCTTCTGAGTGGAAGGACAAGTATAGATAGAGAGGTAAGCGTTGCGGGTGAAATCGCCCGAACCACCGATACCATTCATCATTTTAGAGCCGAGCACATGAGTGGAGTTGACATTGCCATAAATATCGGCTTCGAGTGCGGTGTTGATAGAAATCAGACCGAGACGGCGGATGATTTCAGGATTGTTGGAAATCTCGATAGGGCGGAGTACCAGCTTGTCGCGGAAATCGTTCATATTGTTGTAGACATCCTCAAGGACGGGCTGAGTGACAGTGAGAGAGCAGCCGCTGGCAAAAGAGATGCGTCCCTCCTTCA
>CALMUD010000096.1 GCA_937872735.1 uncultured Bacteroidales bacterium | reverse complement strand
CCTTATAGGGGTGTTTGGCCAGATTGGTGTTGCGATAACGCTTGTCGGCGGAGACCTCCTCGCCAATCCATGCGGGTTTGACGTAGGGTTCCTCCTCGCTTTTCAGTTCCACCTCAGCCACCACCAGCCCGCTATTGTCGCCACAGAACTCATCCACCTCCCAGAGGTGTCCTTCAAAGGGAATGCGATAGCGGTATTTCTCCACCACTGGCGTCTGGCTCAGTGTCAGTAGCTGCATGGCATCATCCAGCGGAATCTCGTACTCAAACTCCATGCGCGATATGCCTTTGGTCTTGCTCTTGATGGTCAGATACCCCTTGTCGTCGGCCGTGCGCACACGCACCGTATTGCCTTCCTCGTTGAGATAACCCTGCGACAGGTGCAGACCTTTTATACCCGATTGGCGCCAATCATCGTTCACCAGCAAGAACTTGCGTTCAATTTCCATTCCCATACGCTTCTTTATTTTGTCAAGGCAAAGTTACATTTTCTTGCCCGATTTGACAAACTTACAACCCTATCTGCCACAAAAGACTGCAATTTGCGTATTTGTTTGGCATAAAACAGCATTTCGTCTATTAAATTAGCCTTAATTGAAAAAATAGAAATAAATTTGGGAAGAAATTGGAGAGAGCTGTCCAACATCAGCTTCCATCGGGATTTGAGAGAAAGAAACAGAATAAAGTATGAAGGAATTTGAAAAAAGACTGTTGCTGCTGTGTCTCGCATGGACATTGGTACTCACCGTGGGACATGCCCAGCTATCAGCTGGCGGATTTCCTGCAAGCAACAGATGGAGCGGACAGTTGCGCTCCACCAAGGCCGACGGCAGCAGCACAACAAGTCTGCCGGTGATAAAGATGCCCGCTTTCAGTCTGTCGGCTGATACCTCGAACCACAATTCCCGACTACGCTGCGCCCAACGATTTGCCCACAAATTCAAAGTGGATATTGACATCAGGCAGCAAGGAGCAGAAAGCACCACCGACAGCCTGCACATCTGGCGACTGGCCATACAGTCGGACAGCGCCTACTCCATCAACATCATCCTCTCCCGATTCAAAGTACCTGCCGGCGCCCGTCTGTTTGTCTATTCTCCCTCTCAGCAACAGATGTTGGGAGCATTCACCAGCCGCAACAACACCAATGGCAAATTTGCCATTGCCCCCATTGAGGGGGACCAGTTAATCATTGAATATGACGAGCCGCTGAACCCCGAATTTGCGGGAGAAGTGACCATTGAATCAGTCAACCACGACTATATGGGGCTGCGCAGTCTGCGGACGCTCCCCTCCTACAAGAGTTCAGAAAGTTGCGAGATAAATGCAGCTACCGACACCCTGCACATTGACCAGCGGCAGAGCGCCTGCCTGCTGCTGCTCAACGGCGACACCTACTGCAGCGGCAACCTCATCAACAACAGCAACGAGGACGGCACTCCCTACGTCATCAGCTCGGCCCACTGTATGTTTCTGGATAACACGGACGGCAGCACCTACATCGACACCGCAATGGCACAGACCATCGTGTTCTTCTTCAACTATGGCACCCCATCGGCCAGCTGGAACATAGAGGGAAGCCGCGAGCTGACGCTGAGCGGAGCCCACACGGCTGCCTTCCGCACCAACCGCGATATGCTGCTGCTGCGCCTCAACGACATTCCCCCCATCGACTATCGGCCCTACTATGCAGGATGGAGCCACGGGAACAGCGTGCAAGGACCCGTCTACGATTTTCACCACCCAGGTGGCGATGTGCTGAAAATCAGCACTGACAACGCCAACCCGTCTATCCGCTCGTTCACCGTCGATGGCATTTTTCTCACCTACGGACACTGGCAGATTTACCGCTGGGACAGTGGCATCACCGAGGGCGGATCATCGGGCTCAGCCTTGTTCAACGCCAACGACCGAATTGTGGGGGGACTTTCGGGAGGCAACACCGACATATCGTGCAGTGTGCCTGGATATGATGCCTTCTGGCGACTGGATGTGGCATGGAACGATGCCGCTTCCTACCACCAGAATCTGGCTCCGTGGCTCAACCCTACCGGACAAAATGAGGTTACCCTCAACGGAATGCAGCCCTACTCCAACCCCTGCATCAGATATACCAACCGAAAGGACAATGAGATACCAGCCACTGACAATTACAGCAATGGCTACCCTGCGGGACATAACAAATATGGATTGACCGAATTTGCCGAACGGTTTGCACCAGGCTATCAAAGCACACTCTACGGCATCTACTTCTTCCCCGAAAAAGGAAACTACGAGCAGAAAGCTCCCGTCTACCTGCGCATATACGCTGGCAAGGACAAGCCCGACAGCCTGCTGCTGCAACAAGAGCTGAAGATTCAGACCTCACAATACAACCAAACCTCCAGACAGTTTGGCGAGGTGCAGACGCGACAGTGGTATGGACGCGAAAACTATTACCGCTTGTCCACTCCGCTAAAGATGGACAGCACATTCTTCATCGCCTTCAGTCTGTCTCCCGTTTATCGGGCCGACAGTTTTGCTCTGTACCACAGCGAAGCACGGACCGACGGCGCTGCCAATACGGCCTATTACCGCGATGCCGACAACAACTGGCAACCCTACACCTCTCACCCGCTGCTGAAAGCCGCCACCTCGCTGATGGTGGATGTGGTGCTGCATACCGGATGGAACAATGCCGACACACTGAAGCCAATACCCATTGTGGTGCCAGCCGACACCACCCCCGTCACTCCTGCCGACACCACCCAATATCCGTCCGATTTCAGTTTCAGCCAGAACACACACAGCACAGCTATCTGCTACCTGCTGTCGCCAAAAGGGGAAGTGCTGAAAAATTTACAAATATTTGATGCGTGGGGACGGACGTGCCTCAGCCTCAGCAATATCGATGCCAAAGGTTACTATACCATCAACGTAAATCCTTATTGTCAATCGGGCATTTTCATTATCAAGGCACAATATAAATACGAGACTCGCTACTACAAATTCATAAAACTTGCCAAAGATGAATAAAATGGAATTGAGGAATGATATCAAGGACAAAATAGCCCAGATGACAAATGAGGAAAAAGAAATACAAACAGAACTCATCTATCGGCAACTGACAAAAAACAAGGTATTCCAGCAGGCGTCCACCATTCTGATGTACTGGTCACTGCCAGGAGAGGTGCCCACCCACCAGTTCATCAACGACTGGGACAGGCGCAAATACATATTGCTGCCAGTGGTGAAAGGGGACGATTTGGAACTGAAGATGTATGAGGGGGAGGACAATATGAAAATTGGCCACTTTGGCATCAAAGAACCCATTGGCCCCACCTTCACCGATTACGACCGCATAGACTTGTGCGTGGTGCCTGGAGTGGCTTTCGACCTCTACAATCATCGCATGGGACATGGACGCGGATTCTACGACAAACTGTTGGCGCGCATTCTGGCACTGAAAATAGGTATTGCGTTCCCCCAACAGATAGTGGAGGAACTCCCAGCCGAACCATGGGATGTGGATATGGATATCGTAATGTATTAGTGAGAACTTTTCAGCAGAATCACTTTATAATCACCAGCGTGGCACCAAAGCCATACTCGCGGAACGAAGCATCCTGATATTGGCAATGGGGATATTTGTGGCGCAGCTCGTCAAGCACCGCCTTGCGCAGCACCCCGTCGCCCTTGCCATGGATGAACACGATGCGTTTGCCTTTCTCTTTCTGATACCGGGCCATCACCTCGTTAAATTTCTGAATTTGATAATCAAGCATGTCTTTTGCCTCCATGCCATCGGTATTGTCCAGCAAGGCACCGATATGAAGGTCTACCTCCATCGGCTCTTTTCCTGGCTTGCTGCTCTTCGATATCCGGGCAGGCTGCACCACCTCCTTGGTGGTCATGGCAGCCGCTATGGCCTCAGCCGACAACTCATAAGGGGTCTGCATCTCATCATCTTTGACAATAGGCACCAGCATGGCTGATTCGTCAAAATAGTCATTCTCGTCAAAGCTATGCAGCTTGTAAAATTTCACTGGATTGATTTTCAGACGCAGGTCCGCCACTGGCTTCACCTCGTATGCCTTATCCTTCTTGAAGGCGATAAACTGCACCGTAAGGTATTCTATATCGTTAAGCTGTTCCTTTTTCAGTTCCTCCACAAACACTTTGGTGTTGGGCTGAATGAATCCCGCCGCACGGCGGAATCCCAATTTTCCATTGCCACTGGCCACCGTATAGGCCAATTCATAGTTGCTGTCGTTGATAAGGTAACACTCGTAGGAGGTGGCCGACAGCTGTTTGATGTCCATCGGGACAAATGCCAGCAGCACCGTCAGCCGCTCGCCCTCCTTGGTCTCAGGCTGTCGCAGTTCGGGGTCTATCACATCCTCGGCATCAAATTCCTCAATCTGGCTCTTTCGGTGAACGGCAGGGGCTGGCTTTGCAGGCTTCTTTTCCTCTGGTTTCTTGGCCGATGGGTGAACTGACGGATTGGCAATGCGTTTTTCATCATCGGCATCGTCCACCACCACACACTCTCGCGCCGGGGTAGGATAGTCAAATCCATCTTCATCGGTTACGGCTACCATCTCTTTTCCAAGTATCTTGCTCACTACTCCGCCGCCCTCGGCATTCAGAAATCTAACTTTGTCTCCTACCTTAATCTGCATATTCTTGTCCGTTTTAAATTCTTTAATGCTGTTTTGCAGCATATATTAACACAAAGATGAGTATTTTTGCAGAGAAATAAAATTGATAGACCATTTAAATTAATGATACATCCACAAAACATCTCGATAGAGGACTACAGCTACGATCTGCCCGATGAGCGCATCGCCAAATTTCCATTGGAACAACGGGATTCTTCCAAACTGCTGGTTTATAAGCAGGGCGAAATTGGGGAAGATGTATTCCGCAACATCTGCAACCACTTGCCCGAAGAGCTGTTGATGGTTTTCAACAATACCAAGGTGATACAGGCCCGGTTGCTGTTCCATAAGGAGACAGGAGCCCATATCGAGATTTTTTGTCTCAGCCCCAGCCAGCCAGCCGACTACGCGCTGGCCTTTCAGGCGCAGAAGCACTGTGTATGGCAATGTATGCTGGGCAACGCAAAGAAATGGAAAGAAGGTCCTCTGACCAAAGAGATTGAGGTGCGGGGCAAAAAGGTGCTGCTGAAAGCGGAACGCGAAGGCGAGAACGACCGCACCGTCAACATCGACTTCTCGTGGGAAGACCCCGACGTATGCTTTGCCGACATTTTGGACGATGGCGGCGTACTGCCCATTCCGCCGTACCTGAAACGGGAGACGCAGGAGAGTGACAAGACAACATATCAGACGGTTTACTCTAAAATAAAAGGCTCGGTGGCAGCCCCTACTGCGGGTTTGCATTTCACCGAGGCGGTGTTCCAGAAGCTGAAAGAGCACCATATCTGGTGCGAAGAAGTAACGCTGCATGTGGGTGCCGGCACTTTTCAGCCAGTCAAATCTGACACCATTGGCGGACACGAGATGCACACGGAGGTCATATCGGTCAACCGTTCAGCCATTGTGAACATCAAGGAACATCTGGGCCGCATTGTGGCGGTTGGCACCACTTCTGTCCGTACCATGGAGAGCCTCTACTACTTCGGCATACTGCTGCATCAGCACCCCAACGCTCAAGCCGACGAGCTGACGGTGCCACAATGGATGCCCTATGAAAAAGATTATGACATCAGCGTGGAACAATCACTGCAAAACATTCTGGACTATCTGGACCGCAACCATCTGCCATCATTCAAGGCAGCCACGCAAATCATCATCGCCCCAGGCTATGAGTTCAAGATTGTGAAAGCGATGGTCACCAACTTTCACCAGCCACAAAACACACTGATGCTGCTGGTGGCTGCCTTTGTGGGTGAGGACTGGAAACGGATTTACGACTACGCACTCTCCCACGATTTCCGATTTCTGAGCTATGGCGACAGCTCACTGCTGATGCCCAAAGGATTGTAAATAAAAAAATTCCGACTTTTATTTTTCCTCCTTAAACCAGGTGGAATATAAGTGGTAGTTATTGGCGGTCTTGCGGATAATATTCTCCACCTGCTCGGGCGACACCTCCTTGACCCGCTTGGCAGGTACCCCCGCATACAGGCTTCCTGGCTCCACTATGGTTCCACTCTTCACCAACGCATTGGCGGCAATAATGGAATTCTCACCAACCACTGCGCCATCGAGCACCGTAGCCCCCATACCCACCAGCACATTGTCACATATTTTGGCCCCATGTATAGTGGCATTGTGACCCACCGACACATTGTTGCCTATCTCCACCACCGATTTCTGATACAGCGTATGCAGCACCACTCCGTCCTGAATGTTGGTGTTCTCTCCAATACGTATTGAGTTGACATCACCACGCAGCACGGCATTAAACCAGATGCTGCAATTTTTACCAATTTTCACATCACCTATCACGGTGGCATTTTCTGCCAAATACACACTCGAATCTATCTCGGGCACAAATCCCCGCACTGATTTTATCAAGGCCATTTTTAAGAGTTTTACTTATTTTGTGGTAAATTTACAAAATTGACCGACACAATAGCACGGGGCTCCCGATATAATGGCAAATTCACCTGATTTTCAAAAAAATCACAGATATAATGATTGAAAAAGAATACAAACTTGATGTATGTCTATACCAAGGAATACTGAACATTCCTTGGTGCATCGTTACAGACTAATGACATCAGAGGGAGCAAAGAGAAAATAGAGTGTCCATCGCCTCTCTTTTTCCCATATTTTGATTAATTTTGCACCAACATTTACATATTAACAATAGCATGACAAACAGAATCATTGTAGGAGAGCGCGTAAAAGCCCTCCGCGAACAGAAAAAATTATCGATTGACGAACTGGCCGAACGCAGTGGACTATCAGCCGATGTTATCAACCACATTGAAACCGAAAAGACACTGCCAGCCTTGGCTCCCCTCATCAAGATTTCCAGAGGACTGGGAGTCCGTCTGGGCACCTTTTTAGATGACTGTGAGGAACTGGGACCCGTAGTAAGCAGAGCTGGAAAAGCATCTGCCGCCATCAATGTGGTAAATGGCAATACTGCCAAACCCGAGGGCATGAACTACCACGCGCTGGCCCAGCAAAAAGCAGGTCGGCATCTCGAGCCTTTCTACATCGAGCTGGAGCCTGACCAGCAGAACAATCACGACACTTCGGCTCACGAGGGAGAAGAATTCATATATGTGCTCGATGGAGAGGTTGAAATTGACTATGGAAAAACACAGTATTCTCTGAAAAAAGGAGATTCCATTTACTTTGATTCAATTGTAAAACACCATGTACACGCCGCTGGCAAACAGGAAGCCAAGGTACTGGCGGTGATTTACACCCCTGAATGACCACAACCTGCATTACATTAACATTAGCATTATAAAAGCATTTATGAATACTGAACTCTCAACAAGGACCCTGGGCGACTGGCTGGAATACTGGGCCGAAAAAACGCCCGACAAGGAGTACATTGTCTACTCCGACCGCAACTTGCGCTTCACATGGAAGCAGTTTGACGAAAGGGTCAACAATTTTGCCAAAGGCCTGATGGCCATGGGGGTAAAAAAAGGCAGCAACGTGGGTATCTGGGCCAACAATGTGCCCGACTGGCTGACCTTCCTCTATGCCACAGCTAAAATAGGAGCCGTGCTGGTTACCGTAAACACCAGCTACAAACAGAACGAATTGGAATATCTGTGCAAGGACTCCGACATGGATACACTCTGCATTACCGATGGCACCTGGGAAAGCGACTTTGTGGATATGACCTACAAGATGCTGCCCGAGCTGAGAACCTCCCAACGCGGACATCTGAACAATCCTGACTTCCCTCATATGCGCAATGTGATTTATGTAGGCCAGGAAAAGCACCGCGGAATGTATAACACTGCCGAACTGATGCTGCTGGGCGAAAACGTGGACGACGCGATACTGACGCAGGCCAAGAAACAGGTCAACTGCCATGATGTGGTAAATATGCAGTACACCTCCGGCACTACCGGATTTCCTAAAGGCGTGATGCTCACGCACTACAACATTGCCAATGATGGCTTCTTCACGGGTGAGAACATGGAATTCACGCAGGATGACAAACTGTGCGTCTGCGTTCCTTTATACCACTGTTTCGGCGTAGTGCTGGCTACCATGAACTGCCTGACCCACGGCTGCACCCAAGTGATGGTCGAGAAGTTCGACCCGCTGGTGGTGCTGGCCTCCATCCACAAGGAACGCTGCACCGCTTTGTATGGCGTTCCCACCATGTTTATTGCGGAACTGAGTCACCCCATGTTCAGTATGTTCGACATGAGTTCGTTACGTACCGGCATCATGGCGGGTGCACTCTGCCCTGTTGAACTGATTAAGGAAGTGGAGAAAAAGATGTATCTGAAAGTGACCAGCGTATATGGACTGACTGAGACGGCCCCTGGCATGACGCAGAGCAACATCAACGACCCATTCGAGAAACGCTGTACCACCGTGGGACGCGATTTTCCGCATGTCGATGTCAAGGTTATCAACCCTGAGACGGGCGAATTTTGCAAGACGGGTGAACAAGGTGAGATGTGCTGCAAGGGTTTCAACCTGATGAAGGGATATTACAACAATCCTACCGCTTCTGCCGAAATCATTGACGCCAAAGGATATCTGCACTCAGGCGACCTTGGTGTTCAGGACGAAGAAGGCTATTACAAGATAACGGGACGAATAAAAGATATGATTATTCGTGGCGGTGAAAATATCTACCCTCGCGAAATTGAGGAATTCCTATACAAGATGCCGGAAATAAAGGATGTGCAGGTGGCGGGAGTTCCTTCGGAGAAATATGGAGAGGCCGTAGGCGCTTTCATTATTCTGAAGGAGGGTTCTTCCCTGACGGCCGAAGACGTACAGGACTTCTGTAAAGGCAAAATTGCCCGTTACAAAGTACCTAAGTACGTGTTTTTCCTCAAGGAATTTCCAATGACTGGCAGCGGAAAAATCCAAAAATTCAAATTGAAAGATTTGAGTCTGAAACTCTGTGCCGAACAGGGCATCCAGATAATTTAAGACGCAGCCCACAACAACAACACAAAGGCGAGAAGCAATCAGTTTCCCGCCTTTTTTCATATCTTTGTGGCATTCGGCATAACATTTATTTACGACACATGAGAAAAAACAAAAGCGGATGGATTTTTTTCCCATTCCTGCTGTTGGCCACCTGCTGGCTGACAGCATGCAGCAACAAGGATGACGAGGGAAGTGACAGCGGCACCACTCTTAAGGTGGAATGCAGCCACACCTGCTTCATTGTGAACATGGGAAACTATAGCGAATCAAACGGGAGCATCGCCACCATGAGACAGGGTGAAAGTATCAGCCAGAATAGATTCAGCCAGGCCAACGGATATAAACTACGCTCTATCATAGAATCTGCCGCATTTGGCGATGGCTATGTGCTGCTGATGTGCGGAAATGAGGACAAGGTGGCCATACTGGATGCCAACACCTACAAGGAGGCCTGCACAGCCATCACAGGCATCGGGCTGCCACGCTATGCCGCCATAATCGGCCATTATGCCTATGTAACGTGCGTCAATCCTACCTGGACTGACACCATAGGTCACATCGTGAAAATTGATTTGGATTCAAAAAAAGTGGTCAATAGCATCAAGGTAAAAGGGAATCCAGAAGAAATCAGAGTTATTGATGGGCAGTTATATGCCACATCAGGCTACCGCCTCTACCAGATAGACCCCACAACCGACAGCATTGTCCGCGCCATCTGCCTTTCCGACCCGTCAGCAACAGCCCGATACCTACGCGCTGATGCGTCAGGGCACATTTGGGTATCGTACACCCACTACGACGCACAGGGCTACGGCACCAACTGCGGAATAGCCGCCTACACCCCAGGAGGACAGTCCTTCGGACAGACTCTGCCATTGACCAAGATGAGCGGGGACGGAATCATAGATTTGTCGCCCGACGGAAACACGTTATACTATCTTTATGCCTCGGAAGTGGTAGGCGGACGCTCGCCTGAACCCGAAACAGGTATTTACCGCGTGGACCTGACTTCCTTATCGGCTGACTCTTCTGCCTTATGCACCGGACATGGATTTTACGGATTCAATGTGGACCCTTCGACGGGCAACATCTATACGGCCAACGTAAACGGATTTGTTACCAACAGCATGATTAGCATTTTTGACAGCAAGGGCAAACTATTGCAAAATGACCTGATGGCTGGAGTTGGCACCTGCCGATTCTATTTCAGATAAAACATTTTCTGCCACTTTTAGCAGGCAGAATCAGGTAACACCAGCAAAGGCATGACAACATCATCACCAGGCCTTAGCCCAAAAAGAACTTGAAGAATACAGCGGCCGCCACCGACAGAAAGATGAAGGCCAGGATAAAACTGACAACTCCTTTGAACAGCTTGAATACAAGGTAAAGAACAACCAAAACCACAACAATACCAATGAATTCTTCCATCTGAATATTTATATATTAAAGTAAACTTGTTTGAATACGGAAAGATACAAATATTTGACAAGGGCACAAAAAAAATCGCGACCGACCTTCACAGGCAAATCGTGATTGCTATTTAAAGTATAAATGTTTCCTATTTCTTCGGAATCAACTTATTTCTGAGTTGATTATTTGATACAAAGATAAAATCATTTGTAATATTCTCCAAATTTCGCAATGTTTTTTTTAGAGAAATCTTTATTACAAAAACAAAGATTATATTATCAACATTGCATCGCCATAAGTCCCAAATTTATAGTCCTCTTTCAGCGCCACTTTGTAGGCATTCATCACATACTCATAGCCACCGAAAGCAGCCACCAGCATCAATAGAGTGGAGAGCGGCAGATGGAAATTTGAAATCATGGAGTTGGCCACACTAAACTCGTAAGGAGGGAAGATGAACTTGTTGCTCCATCCCTCCACCGGTTTCACAAAGCCCTCGGTACTGACACTGCTCTCAATGGCACGCATCACAGTAGTGCCAACGGCACAAATATTCTTACGCTTGCGGCGAGCATCATTGATAATCTCCGCATTCGCATTGTTGATGAACATCTGTTCCGAGTCCATCTTGTATTTTGTCAAATCTTCGACATCAATCTTCCTGAAATTGCCCAGACCCGCGTGCATGGTAATATAAGAGAACTTGCAATCGTTGATTTCAAGACGTCTCATCAATTCCCTGCTAAAGTGCATTCCTGCGGTAGGAGCCACAACAGCTCCCTCATTCTTGGCATAGATGCACTGATAATATTCGGCATCCATAGGTTCAACCGGACGGCGGAAAATCTCTTTCGGCAGTGGGGTCTCACCCAGTTTGTACAAGGTATCCTTAAACTCCTCATAAGTGCCGTCGAATAAGAAACGCAATGTGCGGCCGCGTGAGGTGGTATTGTCTATCACTTCCGCCACCAGCGAATCGTCCTCACCAAAATAAAGCTTGTTGCCTATACGGATTTTGCGGGCCGGGTCAACCAGCACGTCCCAAAATTTCATATCGTGATTGAGCTCACGCAGCAAAAACACTTCTATCTTGGCATCTGTCTTTTCCTTGTTGCCATAAAGGCGGGCAGGGAAAACCTTGGTATCGTTGAAGATGAGGACATCTCCATTATCAAAATAATTAATCAGATCCTTGAAAACCTTGTGCTCAATTTTGCCAGTTTTGCGGTCGAGCACCATCAATCGGCACTCATCGCGATTGAGATAAGGGTATTGAGCTATCTGTTCTTCAGGTAACTTGAAATCAAATTTTGACAATTTCATGTCTTTTTCCATAATAAATTCTCCTAAACATTGATTTGTGAAACTTCGGTATGTTGAAGCAGAAAATCAAACTGCTCAACCGTGATGCAATCTTCCAGTTTGACGTCTCCTATACGGGTACGTTCCAACTGTATAAGGTGCGCCCCACTGCCCAGTTCTTGGCCAATGTCACGCGCCAAGGCTCGTATATAAGTACCTTTGCTGCACACCACCCTTATTTTGACAGTCTGCGGCAAATTGCATTCCAATATTTCTATTTCGTCAATGACAAGCGTTTTGGGCTTTATCTCCACGTCTTTTCCCTTGCGGGCATATTCGTAGGCCCGCTTGCCATCAATCTTTACCGCCGAATAGGCTGGCGGTATCTGCTGAATCTCTCCTATGAATTTTTGCAATGTCTGCTCCACCAATTCCCGCGTGATATGCTCCGTTGGATAAGTGGCATCCACCTCCGTTTCCAGGTCAAACGAGGGGGTTGTCTCCCCTAATTTGAGAGTGGCAGTATACTCCTTCGTCTGGAACTGAAACGTGTCAATCAGCTTCGTCTTATGGCCCGTACAAACAATCAGCACACCCGTAGCCAAAGGGTCCAGCGTGCCGGCATGGCCTATCTTCACTTTCTTCTGGGTCCGTTTCGATATAAGCGTCCGCACCTTGTTTACGAGGTCAAACGAAGTCCACCTAAGCGGTTTGTTGAAATACAGTATTTCGCCGTTCTGAAAGTCCATACTTCATCAATCGACTAATGCCATGGAATGGCCCGTAAGCAACCATATAAGAATGAAACCGCCCACGATGATACGATAGACTCCAAATGCCTTGAACCCATATTTGGCCAAGAAATCGATGAACCATTTGATGGCAGCCATGGCCACAACAAACGCCACAACACAGCCCAACAGCAATTGGAATATATTCTCGTTGCTCAGTGCCATAGGGTCCTTGCTGGTCACCAGTTTCAGCACATCCAGACAAGTGGCTGCAGCCATGGTAGGCACAGCCAGAAAGAATGAAAATTCAGCGGCTCTGCGGCGCGTCAACCGTTGTGACATACCGCCCACTATAGTCGCCATTGAACGCGACACTCCAGGTATCATGGCCAAGCACTGGAAAAAGCCTATTTTCAAGGCTCTCTTTTCCGTCAACTCTGTCTCTTCCGTTCCCTTGTTGAACAGTTTGTCGCAGAATAGCATAAATATGCCGCCCAGCACCAACATGACAGCTACCACCTCAACATGGCCTAACAGTTTATCTATAAAATGATTCAGGACTCCTCCTATCACAACTGCAGGAATGAAAGCTATGAGCAATTTCCAATAGAAATCCCATTTGTGCAAAAATTGCTGCATGGGAGTAAACTCAAGAGTTGACTCTTTGGGCATCGGTGTGTTATTGAGACAGAAGAATCGCTTCCAATAAAGCACCACTACCGACAGAATGGCTCCGAACTGAATGATGACAGTAAAAGCCTTTACAAAAGGCGTGCTCTGCACTCCGAGCAGATTTTGAGTGATAATCATGTGTCCCGTTGACGACACAGGAAGAAACTCGGTCAGACCCTCAACTATGGAAATAATGATAGTTTGCAGCGTATCCATTATTCGGCGTTCTTGTTTTTAGGCATCCACAATATGGCAAATATCTCAAAAAAGAAGCCAAATACTGTTACGACTGGACCCAGAGTGATACGGCGGAAACTGAAAATAGAAGGGTCGAAAGCCACTCCCGTTGGCGAACCTATCATGCAAGCCAGCCCTGCAATGATGATGACAAAACCAACGGCTATCAGCATCAGGTTCCGTTTTGGCAACGCGAATCCATTTTCGGCCAACTGTTCTGACGTCATTGTGGAGCCTTGCTCCTCTACTTCAGCAGATTGATTCTGATTCAAATCATTCTTGTTTTCCATTTTTTTATATTTTTTACGTTTTTTCTATTGTTCTGTCAAATCAAATAAAGAGATTCCAAATTACGCCGCAAGTATTTATTCACCGCCAAATAGGTGGAAAGTTCTGTAATGAATACACCAGCGATAAGTATGGTAGAAAACGATGTTACATAGAGCATCGGATTTTTAACATCTACAAATAGGGCCAAATCATCCAGAAAAAAGCAGAGACAGCCCAAACAGAAACAAGCCAATGCCGAAGCCGCCACCCCGATAATCAGACCTTGCCGCAGATAGGGCTTGCGAATGAAACTGCGAGTGGCACCCACCTGCTTCATGGTATGCAACAGAAATCGGTTGGAATAGATAAGCAGGCGTATGGTATTGTTGATAAGGGTGAATGAGATTAGCAGCAACACAGCGGCCACCAACAGAAAGGCAACTGTGATGGCTTTAATGTTATGGGTGAATGTATCGAGCAACTCATGCGAATAGTCTATCTGACTGATTTGGGTGATATGCATCAGGTCGGCTTGTATCAGTTTCAGACTGTCAGGCTGCGTCTGATTCGCTTTCAGACTGATTTCGAAACAGTTGGGAAGCGGATTAACGTCACAAAACTCCATCGGGTCTTCTCCCATCTGCTGTTTCAATTCCTTGACTGCCACATCCTTGCTGACAAAACGCACACTCTTGACATAGGGTTTGGACTGCAATGCCCGCTGAATAGACACTATATCTTTATCAGGGACAACCTCTTTCAGCGTCAGCTTAAATATGAAATTCTCCTTGACTTGGTCCGACAGATTTTTACTCATAAAGAGTACGGCAGCAACAATACCCAGAAGGAACAGCACCATCGACACACTGATAGTTGCGGTCACCTTTGAATTAAACAGCTTATATTGAACTGACTTGTTCTCCATTCCCAAAAGGCAGTGCAAGGTATTCCCTTCTCTGCCATACATAATTAATATGAATTATGGCCACTCGTCCTCTTTGCTTAGGAGCAAAAAGAATGTACGCAACCAAATTGGGGACAAAAATACAAACATTTTTTTGAAAAAGGGCAAAGAAAAACGTATTTTTGTTTCAAATAACACTTTGAGAAAGAAACGAATGCAAATTTACGTTATAATTGTTTCCTACAATTTTATGCATTGGATTGACAACTGCCTGGGAAGTCTCAGATTATCCAGTGTGCCAGTTTGTCCCATCGTGATAGACAACGGATCAACCGATGGAACCCAAGCCTATTTGCAATCCAACTACCCAGAAGCCATATTTATTCAGAACTCAGAAAATGCAGGATTCGGTAAGGCCAACAATATAGGTATCAAGTATGCATTGAAAAAGGAGTTTGATTTCTTATACCTTTTAAATCAAGATGCATGGATATATCCCGATACCATTTCTTTATTAATCAATACACACAAAGAACATCCCGAATATGGGATTCTGAGTCCAATGCAGATGAACAAGGGTGGGTTGATTTTTGATAAGAATTTCTGCCAAAGGTCACTTGGCAGAGACGCCATTTCCGACTTTTTCAAAGGTACGAAAAAAAACATATATGACACGGACTCCGTAATGGCTGCCCATTGGTTGATTGCTTCAGATTGCATAAAAAAAGTAGGAGGATTCTCACCCGCCTTTCCCCATTATGGAGAGGACGACAACTACCAAGACCGTGCCAGATTTTTCGGCTTTAAAGTTGGAATAGTTCCTAATTCTATTGCCATTCATGACCGAGGTGATAGAAAAGACGACATTTTGAAAAGGGCTTACATTGTATACATTCACATCATAGTCAACTACAGCAACATTAATAAGAAACAAAAGTCGTCATTTATAAAAACATTTCTTTATGCAATTCCTACTATAGGGAAATATGTAATATTGGCAAAATCATTCACTCCGATTAAATATCTGGTGATGCTGCTCCGCAAACGAAAATCCATCAAAAATGCAATGATGCGAAGTAAAGACGAGGGAGCCTTTTTATAACCTTTCTGTAGTATTTTATTTTATTCCATTCATCAACGCATAGACAGTAAGTCCTGACACAGTCTTGATTCCCAGTTTGGCAGATATATGCTTGCGATGAGAGACCACCGTAAGTATGCTGATACCAAGTTGGTCAGCAATCTCTTTGTTGATTAAGCCTCTGACCACAAGACGCAAGACTTCTATTTCCCGCTTCGACAATATCGTTTTCCCGTTTTTTGTCAGAATAGTCTGTTGCATGGCTGGATTCAGCACGCCTCCGAGCAAATTACGCAAGAAAGACTCATCAGACTTTTCGGGAACAACGATTGCAGAGACACCTGAAATGGACACAAACGAAAAAATCGATGAATATATTCCAACAGATTGTGACAGCGTTGGAGAATCTGGCAAAATAACGACATCAACCGAGGGCGCCATTTCCAATATTAATGCCCGAAGCCCATACACCGACAAAAAATCAGTATTGGCAACTATCGCCATTTTGTTATTCCTCATGGTTGTACTGCCATTTTTCGGGCACGCTGACGCACCTCTTGTGCCATCTCGTTGGCCAATGGTTTCAGCAACTTCATCTCCACACTACGCAATCCTTGAATATCAAATGCCAAACCTTGCAGAAACTGAATGATACCATAGAACGCATGCCTATCATAATCACCTTGCAGATGTCTGACGAAAAGATTCATCAAATCTGTCATCTTCTTCTCGACCTCGTCATATCGGCTACCGAACAGGGAAAGAGACTCGCTGATTTTGCCCACATCGACCGGACTGTAACCTGGGCTGAAATAGAGCTCGTATAGATGAGACAAAAAGGGTATCAATCTGCTTTCCTCCTCTTCTATCAAGGAAGACACTTCTGACGAGTATTCTTCAAAAAACGAATTTACGGGCTCCATCAATCGGCCCGAATCCCCCGCACTGCTTATCAATATACGTATGTGCCGACCGCATAACTGCAAACAGTTCAGCAGGTCAACATGTACATTTTTCAGATAGTCTATCAACGGCAGCATATCAAATTTAGCCAAAGCATTATCTGGCAGATAGGTGTCATCAGCAAGCACGTTAAGCAGCTGCATCAGCAAATCGGAATGGACTTGCAAGCCGACACAGGCCGACGACACAGTCAAGTCACCCACACCAGGCCGAATGCCCAACCGCATCAATGGCGGTATGAGTTGAGGATGCCGAAGCAACACTTCGGCCAATCTGTCTTTTTCTGATATAGCCATTTACTCTTGCTTACAACAATTATGCTTACGCTGGCGATGGTCACTCCATTTCGTGCAAATGTTGAGAAACAATACCGCGATAGCCGAAGGCCAGCTGGCCAACGGAGCCAATAAATATATCATATTGACATCGTTCACCTTGATGATATAGCGGAGAAATGGATATAAAAGCGCCAATATGCCAATAATAACAAACAACTTGCGCAACGTGGCCTTGTCAAAACATTTATCGGCAAAAATTGCACGAATGAAAATGTAACCTAACCCACAAACCATGGCATACAGCAAAATGACCAGCAGGCACACTATCAACTGAACCAGAAACTTCCAGTCATTTCGGAAAAGGACAAACAGTACGGAGACCAGAGCCAGCATCGAATAGGCACAAACCAAATAATGACAGGCTACGAAATTTTTAATTTTGTGTATCATTTTGTATGCTTGTTTTTCTTTATTTTTCTTTTATCACTTGACCTGTTCTTCCTCAAAATCACGACCAGAAGAGTAGGTTCTCCATTTGTCAATAAGCTGCGCCATATCGGAAGGCAACTCTGATTCGAAACTCATAAACTCACCCGTACGGGGATGTACAAAACCGAGCGTGCGAGCATGTAAAGCCTGTCGGGGACATATATCAAAACAATTTTTCACGAATTGCTTGTATTTCCCCGTATTGGTTCCTCTCAGAATGACATTACCTCCATAACGCTCGTCATTGAAAAGAATATGACCAATATGTTTCATATGCACACGTATCTGGTGCGTGCGGCCAGTCTCCAATCGGCACTCCACCAGCGTCACATGGCCAAGACGCTCTATCACTTTGTAATGGGTAACTGCGTGCTTGGCATTCGGATTCTCACCATTGGGGAATACGGTAAACAGCATTCTGTCGCGCGGGTCGCGACCTATGTCGCCATCCACTGTGCCTTCATCCTCATTCATCACCCCCCATACCAATGCATTATAGCGGCGGGTAGTCGTTTTGTTGAAAAACTGTTTGCCAAGATGCGTCTTTGCATTCTCATTTTTGGCAATAACCAGCAATCCTGAGGTGTCCTTATCTATCCGATGAACCAATCCCAAACGGGGATCCGTAATATTGAATTTAGGATCATCTTGCAAATGAAAAGCCAAAGCATTAAGCAAAGTTCCCTCCCAATTGCCAAAACCAGGATGAACCACCATACCTGGCTGTTTGTTCACCACAATGACATCGTCGTCCTCATACACAATATTCAGCGGGATATCCTGGGGCTCAATATGAAACTCGGTGGGAGGATAAGACAAAACAATCGATACCTCATCCAGCGGTTTGACCCTGTAATTTGATTTTACAGGATTACCATTGACCAATATACAATGGGCATCGGCGGCCAGTTGGATACGGTTACGGGAAATCTGAGAGAGACAATTAACCAGATATTTGTCGATACGGACCAGTCCATGCCCTTTTTCCACTGTGATATGGAAATGTTCGTGCATCTGACCATCTTCGCCAAAAGTGGCTTCCTGCCCATCTGGATTGTCGGTCGACTCCAACAAGTCGTCACCGTCAACCAGCGCATCAGATTTTTCGTCTCGCAGCATCATTCCTCCTTATCTGATGGGACTTCATCAGTTGGTTCGGCATCAGATTGACTGGCCTTTTCCTCTGGAGTATCCAATTTTGTTTTATCAGTAGTCACATAAATTGTAACCGATTCGTTTCCAGACAATTCAGTATCTGTAATAGGAGTCTGCTTATACACAAAGTACTGTGATTTTCCCCATTCGCTCTTGGGTTGCGTATCAAAAATGACCTTTGGCTCAGGCATCATCATATCTTTCAGTTTCTGTGTAGCTTGCGCTATGGTAAGACTACGCAACGAAGGCATTTCCTGTTTTTCGTTGGTGGTGCCCTTCCCTACTTTCAGCGTTACGGCCGTACCTTCTACCAATCGGGTGCCAGGAATCAAGACTCGGTTGCCAACTGAAACGCCAAGCACCAAGTCTTTATATTCCGATGGAACATACACAACATTCTGCACACTCAGTCCCACAGACTCCAGCGTTGACTGGGCCTGCCGCTCGGACAAATCGTGAAGGTCAGGAAGTGGAATTTGGCGAGCCCTTGACGCGCGGATATAAAGATAAATAGTGCGTCCCTTCTTCACTTTGTCGCCAATACCAGGCACTTGATCCACTATGGTACCAGGAGGAACCGTCGGCTTAAACAGAGAATCAACCACTTCGCAAGTCAATCCCTGATCTTCCAATATCTGTTGCGCCTCCGCCACAGTCTTTCCTGTCAGATTCGGCAACGTGATTTCCTCTCCATGATGCGTGTAAACTTTAAGCCCGGCAATGGTAAGGCTCAATAAGACAACAAAAATTCCGATGCCTATATAAACATTGATGGCAAACGGATGTGTCAACCAATATTTGATGGTTTCTTTCCAATTACCTCTTTTAAGTCCTTTCAAGAAATTCAATATTTTGTCTTTCATAAAAATTTGCTAATCAAATATGCAAAGTTATCAAAAAATATTGAGAAGATAAAAATGAAGATATCAGCATTACGTTGTTTGATGGCTATTTGTAAAATACAATCAATGTATTTAAACTTTTTAAACTCTTCATAAGATATAAAAGATTAAACATAGGTAAGATTTTTTTATCTTTGTAAAATTGAACAAAAAACTCTCTCATGTCAAAACAGGAAGATCTGAAACGTCAGATATTGGAGCTGACCAAGAAATATTACGAGGAGGTTCATGCCCCTCAGGCGACATTTGTGCCAGGCGAGACCCGAGTGAATTACGGAGGTCGGTATTTTGATGCGGACGAGATGGTGAATCTGGTGGATGCGTCATTGGACTTCTGGCTGACCGCAGGACCATGGGCGCACAAGTTCGAGACCCGCTTTGCGGAATGGCTGGGAGTCAGATACTGCTCCCTGGTCAATTCAGGCTCTTCCGCCAATCTGGTAGCATTCAGCGCGCTCACGGCCAAGGAATTGGGAGACCGCCGCATCAAACGAGGCGACGAGGTGATAACCGTGTCGGCAGGATTCCCCACGACAGTGGCTCCCATACTGCAATACGGCGCAGTGCCGGTATTTGTCGACATGAGCATTCCGGAATACAATATTGACACCACGAAACTGGAATCAGCCTTCTCGCCAAAGACAAAGGCGGTGATGCTGGCCCACAGTCTCGGCAATCCGTTCGACCTTCAGTCCGTGGTCGATTTCTGCCGCAAGCACAATCTGTGGCTGGTGGAGGACAACTGCGACGCGTTGGGCAGCGAATACCTGATAGACGGGCAGTGGAAAAAGACAGGCACAATCGGCGACCTGGGCACCAGCAGTTTCTATCCCCCCCACCACATGACAATGGGAGAGGGCGGAGCGGTATATACCAACAATCCGGAGCTCCACAAGTATGTGAACTCCTACCGCGACTGGGGACGTGAATGCTGGTGCATGGGAGGCGTGGACAACACCTGCGGGCACCGGTTCACCAAGCAGTTCGGACAGCTACCGCTGGGGTACGACCACAAATATGTGTACAGCCACATGGGCTACAACCTGAAAGCCACGGACTTGCAGGCAGCGATAGGCTGCGCCCAGCTCAACAAGCTGGACGACATAGTGTCCCGCCGCCGTCACAATTTCGACGTTCTTCACAAGGGTCTGGAAGGCACAAAAGGACTGATATTGCCGGAGGCGCAGAAAAATTCCCGGCCGAGCTGGTTCGGATTCCTCCTCACAGTCAAGTCCGATGCCGGATTCACCCGCAACGAGCTGACCCAATATCTGGAGGAGAAAAAGATACAGACCCGCAATCTGTTCGCGGGCAACCTCATCAGGCATCCCGCGTTCGAAGTGTACGAGGAGAACACCGACTACCGCATAGCGGGGGGACTGGAGGTCACCGACCAGATCATGGGCGACACATTCTGGATTGGAGTCTATCCGGGCATGACCGATGAGAAACTCGGATATATGGTCAAGACCATAAAAGAGTTTGTGGACAACAAACAAAGGAGACAGAGATGAAAGCAGTGATATTGGCAGGAGGCTACGGCACGCGCATCAGCGAAGAAAGCCAGTTCAAGCCCAAACCCATGATCGAAATAGGAGGGATGCCCATATTGTGGCATATCATGAAGTGGTATTCCCATTTCGGGCATAACGACTTCATCATCTGCTGCGGCTACAAGCAACAGGTGATAAAAGATTTTTTTGCCAACTATTTTCTGTACAACAGCGACGTCACCTTTGACTTCACCAACGGAGGCCGCATGATCGTCCACAACGAGCATACCGAGGACTGGAGAGTCACTGTGGTGGATACGGGACTGGACACCCTGACGGGCGGCCGCCTGAAAAAGATACGCAGATTCCTCAACGATGGAGAATCCTTCCTGATGACCTATGGCGACGGAGTGGCGGATGTGGACATCAATGCCAGCATAGCATTCCATCAGAAATCGGGAACATTGGCCACCCTTACAGGCGTGTTGCCCGAAGGCCGTTTTGGCGTGATGGACATGGAGGGAGAGCGTATAACCTCCTTCCGAGAGAAAAGCAAAACCGACATGGGCTGGATAAACGGAGGATACATGGTACTGGAACCACAAGTAATAGAATACATCAAGGAGGACATCATGTTTGAGAGCACACCATTGGAGACACTGGCTGCCGAAGGACAACTGTCCTGTTATAAGCACCATGGATTCTGGCAATGCATGGATACCATGAGGGACAAAGAGAAACTGGAAAAATTATTGGCAGAAAACAAAGCGCCATGGAAAGTATGGTAAACGGAACGGACATATTCAACGGTTTTTTTCGTGGCAAACGTGTCCTTGTCACAGGTCATACGGGATTCAAGGGTTCCTGGCTGAGCATTTGGCTCCATGAGCTGGGTGCGGAAGTGACGGGAATCTCCCTTGACCCCTATTCCGACAAGGACAACTATGTGTTGTCCGGTATCGGGAAAAGAATAAAAGCGGACCTGCGTGCCGACATACGGGACCGGGATAAAATAAAGGCACTGTTCAAACAATGCCAGCCGGATCTGGTGTTTCATCTGGCCGCCCAGCCGCTTGTGCGCCTCAGCTACGACATTCCGGCCGAGACCTACGAGGCGAATGTGATGGGAACCATCAACGTGATGGAGGCCATAAGGGCCACCGAGAGCGTGCGTGTAGCCGTGATGATAACCACAGACAAGTGCTACGAGAACAGGGAACAGATATGGGGATACCGGGAAAATGAGCCGATGGGCGGCTATGACCCCTACTCAAGCAGCAAGGGAGCCGCAGAGATAGCCATATCCAGCTGGCGCCGCAGCTTCTTCAACCCGAAGGACCACGGCACCAAGCACCATGTGAGCATAGCCAGCGTGAGGGCCGGCAATGTGATAGGCGGAGGCGACTGGGCCAAGGACCGGATCATTCCCGACTGCATCCGCGCCATAGAGAAGAACGAGACCATCAGCATCCGTTCGCCCAAGGCCATACGGCCATGGCAGCATGTGCTGGAGCCGCTCAGCGGGTATCTGCTGCTGGCTGAGAGAATGTGGAACAATCCTACCGGATATTGCGAGGGGTGGAATTTCGGGCCAAAGGCCGAGTCCATTGCCGATGTGTGGAAGGTGGCAAGTCTGCTGACCAAATATTATGGAGCTGGAGAAATGAGAGATGACTCAGACCCCGGCGCACTGCATGAGGCCAATCTGCTGCTGCTTGACATCAACAAGGCCAAATTCCGTCTGGGATGGGAGCCCCGGATGAATCTGGAAGAGTGCATGCGGATGGTGGCGGACTGGTACAAGAGATACAAAGAGGAGGATGTGTACCGCCTGTGCGTGGAACAAATAAAAAAATTCAGCGACCGATGAAAATCATAGAGACACCGTTTGACGGATTGTATCTGCTGGAGACTGTCAATTTCAAAGACGAACGGGGCGGTTTCCAAAAATTGTTCAATTACGACTTTTTCAAGGAAAATGGACTGGATTCCGATTTCAAGGAATTCTACTATTCCGTTTCTCAAAAAAATGTCATCAGAGGCATGCATTTCCAGCTGCCCCCCCATGATCACACCAAAATAGTGTACGTGAGCAAAGGCCGGATTCACGATGTTGTTTTGGACATACGCAAGGAATCGAAGACCTTTGGAAAGGCATTCGATATCGAGTTGGATGCGGACAAGGCTCTATATCTGTATATTCCCAAAGGATTCGCACACGGATTCGCTTCTCTTGAAGATGGCAGCATAACCAATTACGCGCAGACTTCCTGCTACGACAAGGAGCACGACTGCGGCATTGACCATGACTCTTTCGGATTCGACTGGGGAATAGATCATCCGATATGTTCGGGCAGGGACACCACCTTTGTCCGCCTTTCTGATTTCAAATCGCCATTCTGATGAACATACTGATTACTGGAGCCACAGGATTTGTTGGGACAAATCTCATTAGAGAAATGAATCCGTTGCATACCATACACGCCTTGGTAAGACCGTCCACAGTCCTGAGCAAAGTGAATACCGGTCGCGTTTTTGTATTCGAGGACAACATCGACGCGCTTTCCACGTATATCAAGACGAACGGCATTGAGGGAATCATTCATCTTGCATCCCTTTACATTGCGGAACACAAACCTGACCAAATAAAGGATCTGGTACTTTCAAATGTATATTTGGGGACGGCTGTCCTCGAAGCATCCGTCAAAGCGAATGTCAAATGGTTCATCAACACGGGTACCATCTGGCAGAATTTCAACGTTCCTCCTCTATCGATGGAATATTGTCCGGTCAATCTGTATGCCGCCAGCAAACAGGCATTTGTTGACATGGCGAAATATTATACAGAAACATCAGATTTGAAATTTTGCACGTTGAAACTGTGTGACACCTACGGGCCCGGCGATCCACGAAAGAAACTATATGCCCTTTTGGAGCGTATCGCGCAGACAGGAGAGACACTTCAGATGAGTCCCGGGGAACAGAAGCTGGACATGATTCCTATCAGCCAGGTTGTCAGCGGATTTTGCCTTCTGGCAAAAAAAATGAGCGCTGGCGAACATACAGAAAAGGAGTACGTTCTGACATCAGGGAAACAGCTCACCCTAAAGGAAATTGCGGCAATATACGAAAAGGAACATAATGTGCAGCTGCACATAGAATGGGGAGGACGGCCATACCGAAGCAGGGAGGTCATGAATCCATACATAGGAAATCCGCTTAATCAATAGAACGATTGTCTATGAGTGAAATTAGCATCACAAAAAAAGATGTGGCCTGGAGCTATATTTCCAAAGTTCTACAAATAGGATCCGGACTAATAACGCTGCCACTTATTCTTCATTTACTGTCTCCAGAAGAGATAGGAATGAATTATGTGATGTTGACAATCAGTTCTGTAGTTGCCATGCTTGACTTTGGTTTCTCTCCTCAATTTGGCAAAAATTTTTCTTATGTGAATAGCGGGGCTCAGATTTTATTAAAAGAAGGCATTGACAAAAATCATATCTCTTCTGATATCAACTATCACCTTCTATCTGTTCTTATAAGGACGGCACAATACGTTTATAAAAGACTATCCTTATTATCTTTATTTGTAATGCTAATAGGAGGCAGCCTCTATATTTACCACGTCACTAATGGCTTTTGCAGTGTAAACAATGCGCTTCCTATCTGGATATTATATTCTGTATCCATATACTTCAATATATACTTTTCCTATTATACCGGATTGCTAACCGGTTGTGGCATGATTAATGAGGTTAGCAAATCCATAATATTGTCAAGGATATCATATCTTCTCATTTGCGTTTCATTTCTGTTAATTGGAGGCGGATTGGCATCCATAGTCATTGCCAATTTCATATCTCCATTTGTCCAAAGGTACTACTGCTATAAAAAATATTTCACCAAGGAAATGAAAAACAAACTTGATGAAGAAATCCAACAAGATGAAATTAAAAAGACATTCAATACAATTTGGTATAATGCGAAAAAAATGGGAATCAACTTTCTTGGTATTTATGCCATTAACAAAATCAGTCTTTTCATATTAGGATTTTATTTACCCCTTTCCACATTTGGTTCTTATGGATTGCTGCTTCAATTGTCCACCATTTTAATTGGTATTGCCACAACTTTATTTTTGACTTATAACCCTAAATTTTCCAATTACAGAATCAACAAAGAAACAGAAAAAATAAAAAGACTTTTTTCCTTTACCTCACTGGTATTTTTCTTTTTCATGATAGCAGGGAGTTTCGCCATTATTGAAATTGTACCTTTCCTATTGAATTTAATTCAAGCAAAAACAATACTGCCAAGTAAAACAATCTGTTTATTATATCTTATTGTTATCACATTGGAATATAATCACTCAATGTTCGCAGAATTGATTGCGACAAGTAACGAGATTCCGTTCGTAAAAGCAAATCTTATTTCTGGTTTTATCATCATAATTCTCACTACTTGTTCTTTGCAATTCACCCAATTAGGGTTGATTGGTGTGATTTTGTCAGAAGGTATTGTTGAGCTGTCATACAACAATTGGAAATGGCCCAGTCGAATTTTTAAGGAATTCAATTTTTCCATCAAGGAATTCTTTTTTCTAGGATTCTCTGTTATGATTGAAAAAGTCAAAGAATTATCAAAAAAAAGTCTATGCAAACGAAAAGAAAAATAGCCATAGCAATTTGCTACTATCTCCAAGCAGAAAAATATATCAACAACGATGAGTGTTTTCCTCTTCAGTTGGGATATGACGAAACAGGCTTGGATTTAGGGATTCAAAAAGATAATGAAGGAGAGCAAAGGAGTGATAAACACTTCCTCTACAGTGAATATTCCGGAATTTACTGGTTATGGAAAAATGTAAATGCCGAATATAAGGGGATGCTACATCATCGTAGATTTTTAACAAAAGAGAATCATGGAATTTACTTCAAGATAAAGAAAACAGTTTGGCATATAATTTATAGAATAAAATCCATTGTCAACCCTCACGCTTACGCCTACAAATCTATCATAGAATGTGGGTCCTCACTACAATACTATAAATTAGCAAATTCTTTTTCTTCTCAAATTGAATCCATCTTTAACGATGGATACGATATGATTGTCCCCAAACCGATATTTTACTATCCACATTCGATAAAAAACAGATTCGATGAAGTCATTCATAGATCTTTTTTAATATCTGTCAAAAAAACAATACAGGAAAAACACCCTGAATATATCAGTTCTTTTAACGAGACATTAAACGGCAATATCTTGTATTATGCTAATTTGGAGATAATGAGAAATGAATTGTTTGAAGAATATTGCGATTTCATTTTTACTATATTTGACGGCGTAGAAAAAGACTTAGTCGAATCAAAAGCCTTTTTGAATCTATCAAAAGAACTCTCGTTTTACAGATCTTTTGGATATTTAGGTGAAATATTAACGTCTACATTCATTACAAAAAAGAAGAAGGAAAATAAAAAAATAAAGGAATGTACCGTCCTCTTTAACAAAGATTGTAAAGGAAACGAAAATACTAATTACAGCATAATGAATCTATGAAAACAAAAGCAACAATCATTATCAGTATTTTACTATTATGCATAGTATGCTATAGAGGCATTACTTTGCTTCATGCGAACGACACAAATCAGGACAAAGAAATAGCTGAATTGTATGAGGCCTACACTATACAAAACGAACAAAATATAGACTCCGCTTGTCACCACGTTCTATGTATAGGAAACAGCATAACAAAACACCCCGTCAGAAAAGAAGTCGGATGGTTTTCTCCATGGGGCATGGCAGCCACGCGGCAAGATTCCGATTATTGCCACAGGTTACTACACAAGCTGCAACAATACAATAAAGGAACGACTCTGAAAACAACGGATATAGGTCCGTGGGAGAAAAACATGAATTGCAATATAGATTCTTTGATTGGCAAAGACTGTCAAGGTGTTGACTTGATAATAATTCGTATGGGGGAGAATGTACAAAACGTGAATGATTTCCAAACAAAAATTTTTTCTCTAATTAATTATTGCAAAAAATACACGAATAACATCATTATAACAGGTTGCTTTTGGGAAAACGACGAAAAAGAAAAAGCCATTATAAACGCAGCAAGAGAAGAAAATTTAAAATATGTACCATTGAATTGGATTGGTGATTTATACAAGGACAAAGTTTTTCCAAAAATGGGGGATACCATATATACACCAAAAGGGAAAACATATACTATTTCTAATGTATTTGTAGCCAAACACCCTAATGACGAGGGCATGAGATTGATTGCAAATAGCATTTTCGGAGCAATATCATTCAAAAAATAAGCAATGACCTTTTTTCAAAGATTAATATCGGAACTGGCTTTTTTGTTTGGATATGTATTTACGTATTCCTTTTACAAACGGATAAAAAAGGATAAGGATCTTTTTCTGTTATCTCCTTGGTTGAGACACAGCCTCTCTACCCCCCACAACAAGG
>CALMUD010000095.1 GCA_937872735.1 uncultured Bacteroidales bacterium | reverse complement strand
GCTCTTCCGATCTAGTAAATGCAAATACTTTTTATTTCCTATTTATTGTTTTTTGTTATTTCTAATTCTTTTTTATTTGTGCAAAGATACAAAAAGCATGGATATGTCGATGCGCTAAATCCTATTTTCCTCCGTTCTCTTTGAATATCTGGTATCCAACGGAGCATCTCAGGCAGTTCTTTTTGTCGCAATATTCTTTTCTCTGTTCCAGCAATGCTTGTGTGTCATAAGCCGATTGGGGCATTACTCCCAATTCTTCCCATGCCGTGATGATTCTATTGTGCTCGGCTGGTATTTTTTCCAGCAGGTCGAATATCCATTCTTTCAGATTCTCGTTGTCGGTATGTTTTCCGTAGGCAAATACCATAGGTGCAATGCAGTTGATGAATAAGCTGTTGCGCAGTGTAACGCCTATTATTTTGGTGCTTTTGGCACTCTCAACTGCGGGGTAGTAGTGGGTGAGCCAGTAATCGGAAGTGCCGAACGAGAAAAGTTTGTGCAGTTCTTTGGTGTCGTGTTCCTCTACGACTCTTGAAAAGAGGTGCTCCGATTGATGTATCAGCATGGCAAATTCGGCCAGACGAACATAGGGAGAGTTGACGGGACGCATGCGGGCAAACTTCCATTTGCTGCCGTCTTGCGTTTTTAGCGAGAATTTTTGTTTTAGAAATTTGTATTCGGCTATCAGTTGGTCGGTGTATAGGTCTGTGATTTTCAGATTGTCCAGCAACCCGGCTTGTCCCATCAGCATGGCTTCAATCTGTTGCAGATTGTTCTTGTGCTTTGCCAAATAGATTTGCGGCAGTGAGTGGGCCAGTTGGGCAAAAGGCTCTTCGTTGACCTTCATGCCGAAACTTTTGGCCAGGGTCTGGTAGAAAGTCTCTTCCCAGTCGTTTTTGTTGCTCAGCAATATGGATCCAATCTCTTTCACCTTTCGTTCCAATCTTTCGCAAATCAGCGTATTGAGCGACATTTTCAGTCTTGATTTGCAGTTGTTGTCCCAGTAGTGCGTGCAGGCAATTTCCTGGTCCGATTTGGATAGCTGCTCGGCCAGTTTCAGATAACGTTCATCTATGGGCAGTACCAGCTGGGGTAGCGTGTCTCCCTTTTGGGTGCGGACATCAATGTCAGCAGCTTCCACCACATGCAATATCACAGAGTTGTACCCGGCATCGGTGTCGTGGTGATGATGATACCAATCAGAAGAGTTGACGTGAATTTCCACGTTGCCAGCCCATGTGGTGCCGTTTATTCTGATTTTGGCATTGAAATAGTCCGGACCTGCATCCCTGTTCAGTGTTCCCACATCTATTATCTCGATGGATTGATGGTCGGTAGTGGTCAAAGGCTGTGTCCCCCATAGTCTATATCTCCAAATATATGATAGTAATTCTTCTTTCATTGTTTATAAGACGCTATTTGAAGGCAAATATCAGTATTATTTTTTTATTTTTGTGCATCAATTTGGTTTTACTAAATATAAAGATTACAAATGGCACGTATTAAAATTGCTTTTATCATCAACCCTCATTCGGGTACCAATGACAAGCACGATTTGCCTGACCTTATCAAAGCGAATCTTGACAAGGACAAGTTTGACATAACTACTGTTTTTACCCAGTATGCCGGTCATGGGCGGGAACTGGCTGCGCAGTATGCGACTGATGGTTTTGATGCAGTGGTGGCCTGTGGTGGAGATGGCACAGTGAACGAGGTGGCTTCGTCGTTGACGGATACGTCCGTGGCATTCGGTATTATTCCCTTTGGCTCAGGCAATGGATTGGCGCGCCATCTGCATATTGCATTGACTCCAGTGAAGGCCATTCGTCAAATTAATAATTTCCATGTTCAGAAGATGGATTATGGGGTGGAGAATGGCCGTAAATTCTTTTGTACTTGTGGTACCGGTTTTGACGCTCATGTCAGTTTCAAATTTACCGAACAAGGCACACGTGGCTTATGGACCTATTTGAAGGTCATAGTGCGTGAATATTGGAAATATGAGCCTCTTGTCTATACCATTGTGCAGAATGGCGAGGAACGAAAGGAAAAGGCCTTTGTGGTGACTTTTGCCAATGCCTGCCAGTATGGCAATGATGGATTTATTGCTCCGCAGGCCAGCACATCCGATGGCTTGCTGGATATAAGTGTCATTCATCCATTCCATTTCTGGAGTGTCCCCCGTCTGGCATTTGACCTACTTACGCAGCGGTTCGACCGCAATCCGCATGTTTCTATCACCAGAGCGGCCTCGGCCAGTGTCATCCGTCCCGACGAGGGTCCATTCCATTTTGATGGAGACCCGGTGAAGGAGGCTGCCCGCATTGATGTCCATATCGTGCCAGGTGGGCTGAACGTAATTGCTGATTGACGAAACAAATTTGACAAAACAAAAGGGGCAATGTCCGACTAAAGACATTGCCCCTTTTGTTTGTTATACCGTGTGTTTAGAATTTGAATTTATAAAAGGCGCACAGCATGAATCTATCTTCGGGTTCTTCCACATTCATGGCATCGTCAATCTGGAAAGACAAATCGAAACTGTTGTGCTTGTTGAATTTGTAGGTCAGCCCTCCCGCATATCGCATATCATCGATGGTGTTGCCCTCCGGATTGTTGACTGAATAAAAAAGTTCAGCCGAAAGATAAGGAGAGATGGGAAGGTTAGGAACCTTGTAGGAGGTCTCCAGCTTGAATCTCAGATAGTCCTTGGGGTTCCATTCGTATGTTTTGTAGGTCTCGCACCGGTAAGTCATCTGATATTTGGTTTTGAACGACAAGTCGAGCCGGCGCGTCACCTTGTGTTTCAGGCTGGCGGCAATGCTGCCCCGATGACGATAGGTATAGTATTGTTTTTCCTCTCCGTTCCAGTCAGCAAAGAAGTCGTATCCGGCTGTCAGTTTCAGCCATTTTGGTACCACCTCGTAGGAGGTGGCTACCGAGCTGCCGAAGCGGTCCAGGTCGTGGTCGTTATTGCACAGCCGCATCTCCTCCTCTATGCCAACGTCCCACCGCTTGGTAATGTCTTTGCTGACATCTATACCCAAATCTGTTGCAAAGTCCTGGTCATCGGCCATGGCTATGCTTGGGCTAAGTAGAGCGGCAAGACATACGGATAAGGCAAATTTGATATGTCGGTTGATGTTAACCATTAAACTGTTTCTCTTTGGTTATTTGATCCACTGTATTTATTTCGTCGCTGTCTGTTTTGTAATAGATTTTGACAAAAGCGGTATCTTTCAGAAAATTGATGTATCCCACCTCAAATTTGGTGATTTCCAGACCTGTGCGTTTTTTCAAGTCTTCCATCATTTCATCATGACGGGCAGGAGTGATGAGGTCTATCTTTTCATAAATAATGAATTTGCAATTTTCCACCTTCATTATCTTTCCTTCCATTATCCAAGTCATGACAATGAAAATAAGGTTGGTGGTGAGCAGCTCTGTGTAGCTGACGCTGGTGGCCAATCCATTGATGACAGATATGCCGATAATCATGAACAAGTAAGTCATTTCTCTGATTGGCACTGTCTCGGTTCGGTAACGCACAATGCCGAAAATGGCAAACAAGCCGAGCGCCAATCCCATTTGCAACTTCTCATGTCCCAGCAGGAAGATAAGCAGAAATACGGTGGTGCTTATCAGCATGAAAGTGTAGAGGTAATCGCGGCGTTTGGCTTTGCGGTAGTAAAACCAGCCCACGATGATAAACGAGATGATGGTGTTGAACAGAAAACGGACAATCAGTTCCGAAAAACTGTCAACGTTGATGATTGGAATTCCGAATAGGTCCGTATTCTCCAATCCTGAAAGAATGCTTAATAGTTCCATATAATTTATTTTTTTAATAATCTGTGTTTAACATGGTTATCTTGTGGATGTAACGCATCTTCTCCTTGAATCGGTTGCGCTTCAGGCTGGGGTCTGTCAGCATCATGCCATAACAGTATTTGCTGATGCCTTTGCCTTTGATGTGCAGCTGGGCGAAGTAGGAGAGAAAAGGGGAGGGGGCGTTGCCGTCTCTTTTAAGCTCTATGATGCAGAGGTCCGGATTGCTGTTGCTGATGCCGGTGACGTAATTCTCAAAATTGATTTTGATATCAATGGTCAGTCTTTCCGTTTTCTTCTTGTTGACAAGGGTGATGCGGTAAAAGCTGTTTTGTAGCCGTTTGGCAATCTGGCTACTGCCAAATTCCGCATTGGCGTCGATATAGGCTCTTGCTGTTTCCTGGTCAAGAACTTCGGTGTTTGGCACCTCAATCCTTTTCTTTGAGGTTCGGCCCTTGTTGCTTTTGTTCTTTATTTCCAAAAAGGTGAGATGGGAACTGACATATTCGCGCACCCTTATTTTTTGGCGTCTGAGCCGTCCCGATTGGTGTATGCGGTAGAAGTCGGCGTCGGGGGTGTCATAATAGCAGCTCCGGTACACAAAACGTCGTTGTCCGTCGGTAAATTGAACGTAATAGTCGTTGGCGGCCATTTGAAGTAAAAGAGGCAAACGGCTGATATTGATCATATATTTTTTGTCAATCCGGTTCATCAGCTTTATGCTGTCCATTTCTTTTAGCGAAATGGGCTCCATTACATCTACCAATTGATCTATTTTATCTATGATTTTATCCATTCAGTCCTCCTTTCTCTGTAAAAGTCTCACCTTTTATTGGTCCATTTTGCCCTTCCCTTATTGCAGCTCGTAGTCAAAGACGTGTATGCTTTTTACCTTTCCATTAGGCATGAAAGTTGTTTCCTTGGCTTTTTTGCCATTCGCATCGTATTCTATCTTGACTGTTTTGTCCAGCTTGTTAAATTCGTTGAAGTGTTTTTCCTCCACGCATTTGCCATTGGCATTGTAGGTGTATATCGTTTTTTCTTTTACATCACCCGTCTTGCCATATTCGGTTTCCTCCGTCTTGTCGCCCTCTGCATTGTATTTGGTCAGATGGTCGAGTATCTGTTTTTTCCCTTCCAGTTTATATTCTTTGGTGGCAACAATCCGTTTCCCGTTGATGGTCTTTGCGGCAAAAGAGCAGCAAGTGCCGAGTGCCATAAGAGCGCACAGACTTATTATCAGTCGATTCGTTTTCATGATATGTTTCGTTTTAATATACAGTTACTTTCAGTGTGTCAGCCATTGATATGGAGCCTGCGGCATTGGTTGTGAACGTGTCGCGGACGGCATAGATACCTGCATTCTTTTTGGGTTCCGATTCAGCCCACACGATGTATTGTCTATTCGGCGTCAGTTTGGTGAAAGCGTAGTTGCCATTGTCATCAGCCCTTGTGTCATTTTGGTCGCCGCCGTCTATGTTTCTGATATATACCCTCAGGCTGGCGCCATTAATGTAGAATTTGTTTTGGGAGGCATACAAGGCTTGCAGATTGCCGACAACGCCGCAAAGGTTGGAGTTCTTTCCGTTGTAGATGTAGATGGATGCTACATTGTGCGTGCCGGTGCTGCCGATATTGATAGAACGATAGGTGGCCTCATCTGCATTGCCGGAGTCGCCCACGGCATATACCGAGTAGTCACCCTTGCGCAAATAGCTGAACTTGAAGTATCCATTGCCATTGGTAGCAGTCTTGTCGTCATAAGCCCCGTTGCCTCCTCCATACACGATGAATATATTTTTGTCGACAGCCGGCGTGGTGTCCCTCACAAAGTGGTAGCTGCCGTCAGTTCCTTTCTCTATGTTTCCGTCATCGCTTATTTGGTAAACGTATCCGGCTATTGAGGAGTCGCCTCCTTTCCCTTCATCTTTTTCGCACGATGTCAGACATAGGGTGGCCATCATCGCCGTCGTGATTGTTAGAAATATGTTTCTCATGTATTTTCTTTTTTATTCTTAGCCAAATGTAAATCTGTTATGCAGAAGAATGAATTTTTTTCAGTCAAGACCTTGTTTTTGGGGACAATCAGCCTGATTACGTAAAAATACCATTCGTTGTCTAAAATGAAATATTTGTTGAATCAAAGGGAACTTTGCTTATTTGTTCAAGTCGTCAAAATCGCCAATATTCATATCTCCCAATTCCTCTTCGTCATATCCGCTGTCGTCGGAGAAGTCGGAATCCACGTCAGGATCGACATTGCCTTGCTTGATGCCGGCGAATAGGTCCTCGTTCAGCAGGTCTTCTTTTTCTTGTGCAGGTGCATCTCCAACCGATTTGGTGCATTGTGCCGCTTTCAGGTCTTTGCCGGCAGTTATCTTCTTCATTTCCATGAAGAAGGAGCGATTGTTGATAAAGTCGAAAGTGTAAACCACCTTCTGTCCTTCTTCCGATATGAATTCTTCCAGCCGAGTCTTGTCCATGGTGTAGCTGTCTTTGTCAGGAGCGGTGTCCATCTCCACCAGCGATATTTCCTGCTCGCTTTCCCAATCGTCGTTACAGATATAGAAGGAGCACATTTCCCCCTTCTTGAAACCTACGGCGTCGATGATGGCATTATTCAAGTCCATGAAAGTGGATTCAGAGTCTATTTCGATATCGCGTCGAAATTTGTCGGACTCTTCGGATAGTATTACGAATTTATAAATCATGATAATAATTTTTTTTGCTTGTAAAAATATTGCAAAATGGGCTTTATTACAAATAAAAAGAGGAGCCTTTTGGGGCTAAAACATTTATAACTTCCCTTCATATAAATATTGCGGCACAGCGCTCCGTCAAAAATAGCAAAAAAAATCCGTAAAGCGTAACTTTGCGGATTTTTTTATTAGGCATAAGCCCTCTCTATCGTTTATATGAGATGACTTTCTATGTAGTTGATGCTTTTTTGCATTCCTTTGTCAATGTCCAGCAGGTTCTCCACTGTTTTGCAGGCATGCAGCACCGTGGCATGGTCACGGTTGCCAATTTGTGCGCCAATATATTGGAGCGATTTCTTGGTGTGTTTTCTTGCCAAAAACATGGCCACTTGCCTAGCCTGTACCACCTCGTGTTTGCGGGAGTTGGTCTGAATGTCGTTCACCTCCAGGCTGTAATAGTCGCAGACTGCTTTTTGAATGTCCTTGATATTGATGCTCTTTTCCTCAATGTTGATGGATTGTCCTACTACATTTTTGGCGAGTTCCAAATTGATGGAGGCATCACCCAGAGTGGCATAAGCCAAGAGTGCGTTCACGATTCCTTCCAGGTCACGGACATTCCCTCTCACAGTTTCGGCCACGTATTCCACCACATCGTCAGGTATTTGCAGCTCATTAGCCTCAATCTTGCTCCGCAGAATGGCTTTACGGGTCTCAAAATCCGGTTCTTCTATTTCGATGGACAGGCCCCATTTGAAACGGCTCAATAGACGTTGGTCCAGTCCTTGCAGCAGTTTTGGAGCACGGTCGGAAGCGAATATCAGCTGTTTGCCAGCCAGATGCAGCGCATTGAATATGTGGAAGAAAGTGTTTTGTGTTCCAGTCTTGCCCATGAATTCCTGAATATCATCGATGATGAGAACATCCAACATCTGGTAAAAGTTGAGGAAATCGGTCTGATTGTTGTTCTTTACCGCATCCTGATATTGAGTTTGGAACATGAGTGCATCAACGTACACAATATTTTTTTCGGGGTGTTCTTCTTCTATTTTCTTTCCGATGGCATTTTCCAGATGAGTCTTGCCCACGCCAGCGCCGCCATAAATGAACAGAGGGTTGAAAGTTGTGCCAGGGTTGTGGGCAATGGCTTCACCAGCCGATTTGGCAACCTTGTTGCAGGTGCCTTCTATAAAGTTGTCGAAAGTGTAGTTGGCATTCAGGTGAGAATCCACTTTTGAGCGTTTCTGCTTCATGAAAGGGTCCGGTACCTTTTGGGTGACTACCACTGCATCTTCTGTATGGCTTTCCTTTTCTCCAGTCTTGTTGGCAGTAGATACAATGCAGACATATTTCAGTTTCACTCCTTTGCCGAATACGCGTGTCAAGGTTGCATACAACAGTTGGCTGTATTGGGCATCCAGCATCTCCTGAAAGAAGGTGGTAGGAACCTGTATGCGCAGTGTATGCTCCTCATTCGACCACGAAAGGGGAATGATAGGACTGAACCAAGTTTGGTACACTACCTCTGTAACGTTATCCTTGAATATTTCAAGACATTTGTTCCAAAGGTTTTGGTACTCTGTATTTTCATTTGTTTGTTCATTCATGATGGCAAACTTCTCTTTACTCTGTTTACTGCAAATTTTGGACTAAATTTTCTGAAAAAAAAACGAACTCAAATTTGCTTTCTTCAAAAAATATGATTCTTCCTAATTCTCAACATCTTATGTATATTGTTGATATATAGATATTTATACTTGTTTTTGTTTTAGAACTTCTTGATAAATAGAATTATGCATCGATTAATACTTTGTTATGCATCGATTCGCTCTATTGTCTTGCATTTATTTCATTTTCGGACAGATACACCGAAGAAAAAGAAATCTGAATTTTTTCTATTTTTTGGAATCATTCTAAATAAAAAGAAGTTATCAACAGTTCAAATTTATTGTTTCGTATCAGTTTGGACTGTACCACCCTTGATGTAACGGGTGGGCAGCCAGGCTACCAGAAAGCCCAATATCAGTACGGTTCCAAGAATGGCAGCGATGTCTGCAGCCTGCACATTTACCGGGTAAGCATCCACAATGAAAGTCTGATCGTTGCCGTTGCCCAGTTTTATCAGTCCATATTGTTCTTGCAGCAGACAGAGGGCCAGTCCGATTACGACACCCAGAATGGCACCGAAGGCAGTGGTGAACCAACCCTCCAATACAAAGATGTGTCTGATGGTGGTCTCGTCAGCTCCCATGCAGCGCAGAGTGCTGATGTCGCTGGTCTTCTCGATGATGAGCATGGTGAGTGAGCCGATGACGTTGATGATGGCTATCAGCAGAATGAAAGTGAGAATAAGGAAGGTAATCCATTTTTCCACTTTCAGCATTCGATAGAAGTCCTCGTGCTGTTCTTTTTTGTCTTGAACTTTGAATTTATTGCCCACCGTTTTCTGAATGTCCTTCTTGACGGAGTTCGGGTCAAATCCCTTTTTTAGGTTCAGTTCCAGTGCGGAATTGGTCTGATTGCTATATCCGAAGAGAGTTCTGGCAAGTTCAATTGGCACAAAAATATATCGGCTGTCGGCATTTTCCTGTTTTACACTGTAAACGCCCGAAAGCGTGATGGCATCTTCAGAAAAAGCGGATTCGGGGTTGCCGATATCAACGGTGGCATCATGTTTGGGGGCATAGAGCGTGAGGGGAGTCTGCATAAAGAGACTGGCATTCAGTTGGGCAGCGAGGGCCACACCCACCACGCCGTAGTTGCGCTGCTCGGTAGCCAGAATGAAGTTGCCGTCGCACATGATGGAGTCCGTTTTTATCAAGTCGGTGTAGTTGGTACTGACACCCTTGACGGTGACTGTGGTCTGCTTGTTTTCGCACTTTATCATGGCATTCTCCTCCAGCACATCGGCATAGGACTGCACATCGGTCCTTTGCTTCACCTTATTGATACCCGGGTCATTGTTGTCAAATACTTTTCCTTGGACGGTTACAATGCGGATGTCGGGATCAAAGGTGCTGAACATCTTTTCTATCTGTTCCTGAAATCCGTTGTAGACCGAGAGGATGCACACCAGTGCAATGGTACCCACACAGATACCCCCTGCGCAAATCATTGAAACGATGTTGATAGCGCTGTGTTTCTTTTTGCTGAACAGGTAACGCAGGGCAATGAACAGCGAGAATCTCATTTTTCGGGTTCTTTCGTTTCTTGCTGGTCGGGATTGACCTCTCCTGCCTTTTTCTTATCCTCGGCCAGCAGACGGTCAATATTCTCAATGTAGTCCATCGAGTCATCGAGGAAGAAAGAGAGCTGCGGAATGATACGGATTTGACGTCCTACCCTTGTGCCCAGTTCGTAGCGGATGCCCCGTACGCTGTTTTGCAGCAGTTCCATGGTCTCCTTTACCTTGCTGGCCGGAAAGATGCTGACCCTTACCCTGGCCACACTTAGGTCTGACGAGACCCTTACATTGGTGACAGTCACCAATGTGCCGTGGTAAGTCTTGGTCATTTTCACAAACATGTCGCTGAGTTCCTTCTGAATCAGTCGGTCTATTTTGTTTTGTCTTGTCGATTCCATATATTTGCTTATATTTTTGTGTGCAAAGGTAACATTTATTTTGCTGCTTTTTTTGCTGTCATTCAAATATTCATAACAACAGATGGACGATTACAAGTGGATATGCCGATTGGCTTTGGTTTTGGTGAAAGGGGTAGGGCCGGCGACATCGCGCAGCCTCATTTCCCATTTGGGTTCAGAAGAAGCCATTTTTGCTGATGGAGGCAAAGCCCTTTTGTCGGTACCCAATCTCAGTCCCAAGTTGAGAAACGAACTAACCAATCCTTCATACCTGGAGCGAGCACGTCACGAATTGGATTTTGCGCGGCGTAATGGAGTTCAACTCCTTTTCTATACAGATAAGGAATATCCCTATCGTCTGGCCGAGTGCAAGGATGCTCCTCTGTTGATATTCTATAAAGGTAATTGTCCGCTAAATGCGTCCAAACTGTTGGGAGTGGTAGGTACCCGCCGAATGACCGATGCAGGCCGGATAAATTGTGAACAGATTCTGTCCGATTTGGCTACCCGTCATTCAGACCTTGTTGTTGTCAGCGGTTTGGCCTATGGTGTGGACGTGTGTGCCCATCGGGCAGCATTGGCCCATGGACTCCGTACAGTGGGGGTGATGGGCACCGGCATGTCGCACATTTATCCCGCAGAGCACCGTCAGGTGGCCACGCAGATGAAAGAGCAGGGCGGGCTGTTGACTGAATATTATTCGGATATGCAGATAGACCGGAATAATTTTGTGGCTCGTAACCGCATCATAGCAGGGCTGAGTGATGCCGTGCTGGTGGTGGAGTCGGCAGAGAAGGGTGGCGCACTGCTGACGGCAGAGTTTGCCAACTCCTATAGCCGCGATGTGTTTGCACTGCCAGGACGTGTGACTGATGTCTATTCGGTGGGGTGCAACAATTTGATACGCGATAACAAGGCTGCCCTTGTGACCTCAGCCGATGATATAGAGCGGCAAATGAACTGGGATGTGGAGCCGGCAGAATCACCCTCGCCCGAATTGTCATTGCTGCCCGAAATGACCATGCCAGACCTGTCGGAAGAGGAACGGAATGTGATGCAGCTGATACGAAAAAAAGAAAAGATACAGATAAATGATATTGCACTGGAACTGAATCTGCCTATAGCCAAACTGTCGGGACTATTGTTCAAAATGGAGTTCAGCAATCTGATTCACCAGTTGCCCGGCGGATTGTATGCTGTTGGTAGATAGCTGAGTTGATTTCAGCGAGAGGGTGTTGCCCTCGATATATTCGTGAGAAATATTTTCTTTTTTTTGCTTTAATTTTAGCCCCTCAAATTTGGGGATACCAAATTTTATGCTTTCCTTTGCACGTGGATGAGTTAATCATTTGTGTCGTTTTTTACTACCTCTTACGCGCGATGAGGTTAATATTTAATAATATCTTTTGTTTATCTCTCCAGACAAATTTTTTATTTATTTATTTTTTTCTTTTATGAATATTTATGTAGGAAACCTTAATTATAAGGTTCGTGAAAATGATTTGCAGGAAAAGTTCGGTGCTTATGGCGAAGTTTCTTCTGTAAAAGTAATCAAAGACCGTGAGACAAGACGTTCAAAAGGTTTCGGTTTTGTTGAAATGGCTGATGATTCAGCTGCTGCCAAGGCTATTGAGGAACTCAATGGTACAGATTATGAAGGCAGAGCAATGGTTGTGAACGAGGCAAAGGAGAGAGAAGATCACCGCTAAGTTCATTCTACACAATCTGATTTTTAAAGACTGTAATATAAGGCTGTTCCACTTTCGTGGTTCAGCCTTTTTTGTGTTTTCGTGTGTTCCCGTTCCCTTTTGTTGATAATTTTTGCCCCGATTCTTCGCAAAGATGCTTATAAACAACTAAATTTGCAGTCGGTGTTTTGTCTCAAAGACATTTTTTTGACAATAGATGAAAAAGAATAATTCCAATAATCAGAATCCGGATGACCAGCTGCAGGCATCGCTCTCCCGTCTGGAGAAGGCGTTGCGGGGAGACTCCTGTGGCTATTTTGAGGAAGATGAATTGGAAGACATCATTGATTATTATCAGGACGAACTATTGCTGAGCAAGGCAAAGAAAGCGATTGATTTTGCCTTGCGTCTTCATCCCGACAGTGTGCCTGTCAAGGCAAGGCTGGCGCGGCACTATATGCAGAATCAGCAATATGATAAGGCTGATGAGCTGATACACAAACTGCTTTCCATTGAACCGGAAAACACGGATGTGCTGCTTTGCAGGGCCGAATATCTGTTGGTGAAAGGACATCCAGATGATGCCAAAATGCTTTTCAGAAAAATACAGCGGTTGTCTGGCGATGATGAGGAGAATATCTGTCTCGACATTGCCTACATCTATATGAACCATGAGCTATACAAGGAAGCCCGTTCGTTTCTGATGGAAGGGTTTGCCAAGGGGGGCAAGACGGATGCGGACTTGTGTTTTGAATTGGCCTACTGTGATGAGGAGTTGAAACTTTATGACGATGCCATCCGCATCTATAACATCATTCTGGACCAGGACCCTTATTCCAACGAGGCGTGGTTCAGCCTTGGCAAAATCTATTTCATTCAGGGAAATTATCAAAAAGCGGGTGAGGCCTACGATTATGCTTATCTGACTGGCAATGATGATTATCAAGCCTTACTTAATCTGGCCCATTGCTATTTTCAAGATGGTGATTACGATAAGGCAATAGCCACTTACCAAAAGTTTGCCAGCAAGACGGGGCAGTCGTCCTCCCTTTTGATGTTCATAGGCGAGTGCTATGAGCAGAAAGGCGATTTGGACACAGCCATCCGATACTATCAGCAGGCTGCCCAGCTTGTTCCGGAAAATGCGGATGTGTGGGCGGGTATTTGCTATTGCAAGATGGAACAGGAAAAATACGAAGAGGCATTGCCGCTTGCGCTGAAGGCGCTGTCGCTAAATGACAAGTCGGGAGCCTTTTGGGTTTATCTGGGGGACATATATGAAAATCTGAACAATCCTGATAATGCGCTTGATGCCTATTTCAAAGCCCGCGCGTTTTTTCCCGATTCGGCCGACTTGGAATCGTCCATCGGTGAAATTTATGTATATAAAGGAGAGTGTGATGAAGCATTGCCCTTTCTGCTCAATGCACAAAAACTGAATCCGGATTTGCCGGAATTGCCTTTGCTGTTGGCTGTAGTCTATTATCAAAAGGGACAGCAGGATGAAGCCATCGAGAAACTGACGCTCGCCATTGTGAAGGATGCTGACAATCGTGCCAGCTTTTTTGACTTGTGCGAGGATGCAAAGACAAACCCCAAGTTTAAACATTTCTTTATAGATGATGAAAATAAGAAAAAAAACAAATAATATGTCTATAAGCAAGTTGCTGAATCCGGCTAAACTGTTATTGTCGGTCTCTCTTTTCACTTTCCTTTTTTCAGCCTGCGATGAGGATTCGCATGATTACGTTTATTGCGTTACCAATGGTACGGCCAACACGGTGTATCTCAGTTACCAAATTTATAATCAGACTAAAATGATGTATGATACTCTGGCTCCTGGCGCAACCGATACGTTGTGTCTCCGCTCAGATGTGTCGGGCAATGATGTATGGAATGTGGAGACGGGGTCCGAGATATTTATGCTGACATCGCTGGAGGCAAGCATCAACGATTCCATTTATACAAGCGATGCCCGCCTTCGCTCTTCGTGGGGGGCTGTTTCTGATAAGAATGGAGTGGGGGTTTATAACCTGACCCTTGAGTCTGGGATGTTTGGCATAGCCAAGCGTTCCTATTTCTATGATGTGGTCAATAATTCAGGATACCCCATCTCTTTTAATCTTACCGCATCTGGCGTGAAGCAGCTGGTCAATATGGACAACAGCAAGACACTCCGTTTTGGTCCATACACCGCAAAACAAGCCCACATGACAGACCTATATGCAACGGGAGCCAAACTGTCGCAAATATCATTGTCGGTGCTTGAACAATTTGCAGGGACTGATACCTTGTATTCCAATAATCTGAATCCGAACAAGGCTTCCTCCTGGTCCTTTACTCCCACCGTTGTGGGCAAGGACAGCGTGGGCATATACAAGCTGGTGGTTACTGCTGACAACTTTTAATCTTATTCATGATGGATACTTACGGACTGATAGGTAAAACGCTGGTACATTCATTTTCCAAACGATTTTTCACGCAGAAATTTTCAGACGAGCATACTGATGCCTGTTATGAACTTTTCGAGATGCCGACGGCCGATGGTTTGCATCAGCTCATTGCCGACCGGCATCCGTTGGGCCTGAATGTGACTATACCCTACAAGCAGGATGTGATACCCATGATGGACCGAATGGATGAGACCGCCGCAGAAGTGGGAGCTGTCAACACCATCAAGTTTTTTTACCAGTCCGATGGCTCTGTCAAGTTGATGGGATTCAATACGGATGTCATCGGCTTTTCCAATTCGCTCAAACCCCTGCTTAAGCCTTGGCATACCGATGCACTGGTGTTGGGTACTGGTGGTGCCTCAATGGCGGTGGCTTATGTGCTGGGCAAGTTGGGCATCCGGTTCCGTTATGTGTCCCGCTCGGGCAAGCATGGAGGATTGACTTACGACCAGTTGTCGCCTCTGGTGATGGAACAGCATTTGCTCATTGTCAATTGCTCGCCTGTCGGCACCTTCCCAAATGAGAATGTTGCTCCTGATATACCATACCAGATGCTGACTCCCCGTCATTTGCTGTTCGACTTGGTCTATAATCCTGAATTGACCCTTTTCTGCAAAAAAGGACAGGAACGGGGGGCTGTCACCCGCAATGGGCTGGAAATGCTCTATGGGCAGGCCATCGCCTCGTGGGAGATATGGAACAGAAAAATGTCTTTCTGATATTTCCATAACAAGTGATAATTATAGTCCATCTTTTGGGTGGCGTGGCAACAAGTATCTAATCTGATTATTTCCTATTGTTCTTTAATTATAAATTATTTAACAGTGATGATAAATATACAAATAAAATGATGAATGAATCATGGCAATTAAGAAACCATGAGTTTGCAATGCGGTTATGATTTAACAAAATATTTATGATTTTAAAAGCCATGAAAAATGATTTTGATTATATTCCTGAATCAGAACTAAATAAAGTGTTGGAAAATCAAATAAATGAAGGTGCATTCTTAAATGGTAATTCTTTTGACTTTAATTTTATTCATGATGAAGAGAAAGACATTATTCATTTGTGTAATAACAATCTTGAAAAGAAAGAATATTTGGGAATAAAGTATTATTATTATGCCTATTATTTTACAAAATATACACCAAGCACAATAAGGACTAAATTCATACAAACTCTAAGATTCCACCAAGAAGGAGATAAAGAAGTTGAAAGATTTATCTCCAGCGCAATTGAAAAATTAGATAAGGAAATTGTATTGCCCTTATATGATGCTATTATTGTTCCAGAATCAAAGTCAAATTTGGCACGTGAAATCAGTATAGAGGCATATAAATACGCTTGTCCAAATGGTGGTGTTTATACTTTCGAATTGATTAAGGACCTGCCGTCTCGAATAAATTTTGATTATGAGTCTTTTACAAATCAGGTCTTAAATGGATTTATAAATGGCAAACCAAGATACACAGAAAAAGAGAAAGAAGAAGTTCTAAGCATTATAGAAAACTTGATAAATGATATTCATAAATTAGACTATTTCTCTATTGCTCGAAATATCAAGAATAAAAAATATGAACCTTTTATCACTAATTATTTGAAATTTGCGTCGGATAGAGAAGAAAGTGCTTATAAGGCTATCACCATATCAAACGTCTTGATAATTGATGACATAGCCACAAGCGGTACGACTTTACAACAAATACTTAAAACAATCAGGACGATAAATAATACAAAAGATATTACTATTTTTACTTTAATCGGGAAAAAAGACTTATCATAATTGAAAATATGAAATTCTTATTTGCTGTCAACAGGTATATTTTCTCCTTATAATGTATTGGCAGTTTGTCCTAATTGACTGTCAATGTAATCTTCTATCTCGTCTTTCTGGCTGGGATAGAACCACATTATTGCAGGGTCGCGCCTGAACCAGGTCATCTGTTTCTTCGCATATCGGCGTGAGTCTTGTTTTATCATGCTGATGGCATAGTCGAGGGTCCAGTTGCCGTCAAAATAGTTGAATAGCTCCTTGTAGCCCACCGTATTCAGGGCATTCAGTTCCCGTTGTGGATATAGCCTTTTTGCCTCGTCCAGCAATCCATCTTTCATCATTTGGTCTACCCGCTGGTTTATTCTGTCATAGAGTTCCTCTCTGGGTCTGGTCAATCCTATTTTCAGTATGTTGAAAGGACGAGCTTTCGCCGTCTCCTTTCGCAGGGCCGTGTAGGTTTGTCCTGTTGAAAGGCATATCTCCAGCGCATGGATGATGCGTTTGTAATTCTTTTTATCAATTTTGTCGTAATAATCGGGGTCCAGCACTTTCAGTTCCTGAGACAACTGTTCAATTCCTTCCTCGGCATATCGTTTCCACAGCTGGTCGCGCAGTTGTTGGTCCACCTCCGGCAAGTCGTCAATACCTTTGCAGATGGCATCGATATACAGCATCGATCCGCCCGTCATCAACGCCACATCGGAGTGCAGAAACAGCTCGTTACAAACGGCCAATGCATCATTCTCAAAACGTCCGCAACTGTAATAGCTGGAAATGTCAATGCACCCTATAAAATGATGTTTAACCCTTTTCATTTGATCCTCAGAAGGAGCTGCCGTGCCTATTTTCATTTCCCGATAAATCTGTCGGGAGTCGCACGAAATGATTTCAGAGTTGAATCTCTCGGCAAGGCTGAGACTCAATTCTGTTTTTCCCACCCCCGTTGGTCCCAGTAGTATTATCAGTGTCTTTTGCATCTGTCGTTCGCGTTTGTCAGGGCAAATTTACAATTTTATTGTCAAACGGCAGTCTCTTGGCTTCTCTTGTCGTGTGTTCCACCTCGGAGAGGAGGAATCTACTCATTATACAACCGGCTTCAAACCGAAAATAAAAGTCCAATAGTTGAATTTGGACTTTATTTAGCGCCCCGTTTTTTTTGAATTGACAAAAAAAATTGTTTTTTTTGTGTGACGAATTCTGTAACGGAATTTGGGGCGGCGCAAGCCGATAAAAAGTTATTAAGGATTAACGTTTTTATTATTTATAAATCAAAAGTAATGGACTACACAAAAGAAGTAAGCAACATGTGTATTGTTGCGCAAGGCCCAAACCATGGACCAGCTCCACTTCCAGAGGAAGGAAAATGGATCAAGGCAAAAGAGATTAAAGACATCTCTGGTTTTACTCACGGTGTGGGGTGGTGTGCTCCTCAGCAGGGTGCTTGTAAGCTTTCATTGAACATCAAGAATGGTATCATCCAGGAGTGTCTGGTTGAGACTATCGGTTGTTCAGGTATGACACACTCAGCCGCCATGGCATCAGAAATCCTGCCAGGCAAGACCATTCTTGAGGCGCTGAATACCGACTTGGTTTGTGACGCCATCAATACTGCAATGCGTGAACTCTTCTTGCAGATTGTTTATGGCCGTTCACAGTCAGCCTTCTCAGACAATGGTCTGCTTATCGGTGCTGGTCTTGAGGACCTTGGCAAAGGTCTGCGTAGCCAGACGGGTACACTTTATGGCACATTGGCCAAAGGTACACGCTATTTGGAGCTGACTGAAGGCTACATCACCAGAATGGCTCTTGACAAGGACAACCAGGTTATCGGTTACGAGTATGTACATCTTGGCAAGTTCATGGAGAGAATCAAGAAAGGTGAGGATGCTAATGAGGCTTTGAAGGCTGTTACTGGTCACTATGGCCGTTTCACTGCTGAACAAGGCGTAGTTAAATTTATTGACCCACGTAAAGAATAAGGAGACCAGAATATGATTAGAAAAGTTAATTTTGAGAATCAGGACCGTCGAATGAAGCAGATTCTTGCTGCTCTTAATGCTAACGGTATTAAAGATATTGAAGAGGCTAACGCAATTTGCGACAAGTTCGGCCTGGATCCTTATAAAACTTGCGAGGAGACTCAGAGCATCTGCTTTGAGAATGCCAAGTGGGCTTATGTTGTTGGTACTGCTATCGCTTTGAAGAAGGGCTGCAAGACTGCAGCTGACTGCGCTGAGGCTATTGGTGTAGGTTTGCAGTCTTTCTGTATTCCTGGATCTGTAGCAGAGGATCGTAAAGTAGGTTTGGGTCATGGTAACCTGGCAGCCCGTCTGCTTCGTGAGGAGACTCAGTGCTTCGCATTCTTGGCTGGTCACGAGTCTTTTGCTGCTGCTGAAGGCGCCATCAAGATTGCCGAAATGGCGAACAAGGTTCGTAAGAATCCGCTTCGTTGTATCCTGAACGGTCTGGGCAAGGATGCCGCACAGATTATCAGCCGTATCAATGGCTTTACCTATGTAAAGACCGATTTTGACTATTTCACCAGCAAACTTACAGTTACTGAGGAGATAGCTTATTCTGATGGACCTCGTGCCAAGGTTAAGTGCTATGGCGCTAACGATGTACGTGAAGGTGTAGCCATCATGTGGAAGGAAGATGTAGATGTTTCCATAACTGGTAACTCTACCAATCCTACCCGTTTCCAGCATCCAGTTGCCGGAACTTACAAGAAGGAACGCTTAGAGGCAGGCAAGAAGTACTTCTCTGTTGCATCAGGTGGTGGAACAGGCCGTACTTTGCATCCAGATAACATGGCTGCAGGTCCTTCTTCTTATGGTATGACTGATACTATGGGTCGTATGCACTCTGACGCTCAGTTCGCTGGTTCTTCTTCAGTTCCAGCTCACGTTGAGATGATGGGCTTCCTTGGTATCGGCAACAACCCAATGGTTGGCTGTACTGTGGCTTGCGCCGTTAGCGCAGACCTTGCCATGAACAAGAAGTAATTCGGATTTACCGAAATATGCCGGGGGGCTGCATCGTAGATGCAGCCCCTCTTTTTTTGTAGGTGGTGTGATTGACCTGAATGTACGCGTGGGTCTCTACGTTTGTGTCAGATTTGTTCCAACCCGTGCCGTGTGGTTACGTTATGTGGTTGTGTCGGTACCCGAAGTTATATATAAAAACAAAGGCAGTGTCAAACGAATTTGACACTGCCTTTGTCTTGTTTTTTATATCTTATTTGTTTTTCTTCTCCTTAGGAGCGAATACAGAGAAGTGAACGTATCTCTTAGGATTCTCTTTCAAGTCAATCATCAGATTGTTGGCATTGCCCACTGTAGTGTTCAGCCCGTCATATAAAGAGCGGTCGTTCATCAGCAGTCCGATGGTGCCCTTGCCATTGTTCATCTTGTCGGCCAGCGCTTGGAAACTGTTCAGAGTGCTGTCCACCCGGTTCATGGTAGCCTCGAAATCAACCTCGGCCAGATTGTCGCTTACCTTGCTGAAGTTGGTGGTGATGTGGTTGGCATTGGCCAATATAGGAGGAACATCCTTGCTCATCATGCGGTTCAGTTTGGCAGATGTCACTTCCAGGTTTCCCGTCATCTTGTTGATATGTTTTAGTGACTCTGTGATGTCCTTGTTGGCGGCCAGCGTATGCAAGGCAGTTATCAGAGAATCGAGATGAGGCAGAATCTCTTCAACACGAGGCACCAGTTCGCCCGTTACGGTACTCATCATGTCCGAAGGTACGAACGAAGGAATTGTGTCGCCCCGCTCATAAGCATCGGTTATTGGCACCTGTTGGTTCAGCTCCAACGATATGGTGGCGCCGCCCAGCATAGAGGTCTCCAGCACTGCCCTGGAATTGCGGGGCAGTTTAAGACTGTTGTCAACCTGCAATACCACCACCACATCGCTGGTGGGGTCATCGTAGTTGTATATGATTTGTTTTACAAGTCCCACTTTGCAGCCACGGCACATCACATCGCCCGACTCAACCAAGCCATTCACACTTTTGAATTTGGCATAGTAGAAGTTGGTGGGGTTGAACAGATTGATGCCCTTCAGGTAATTGATGCCAAAAAACAGAAGGGCTATTGTTGCCACTACCAAAAGTCCTATAGAGAACTCTTTGCTAATTTTGAAAGTCATATTTTGTCTTTTTTTGTTTCTTTGTTGTTTATATTATTGGTCGATTTTCAGTGCAAATATTTGGCAGCATCGTTTTCGGTCAACCGATGACCGTTTTTGAATACGACCAGATAAGCCCTTTTGAAATCTTTTTTTACTTTTTTCAGCAACCTGTTAGCTCCTTCCAAAGATGTCTCATCACCATACATATAGATGAATCCCCCTCCACCTATAGGATATTCCTTGGCTGGCACACAGTGCTTGAATTCCTTGGCATACATGCTTTTGCGTTCTCCTTTGTAGAATTGGACCCTATAGTGCACGCCGCTGGTCAGCACATGGCTTTTCTCCGTAGTGCTTTTCTTGTTGGCGGCCAAGGCATCAGCACTTGTCTTTTTGTCGTAGTCTGACTTGTATTGCACAAAGGCTTTGTATACTGATCTTGCCAGATTCTCTCTAGAGGCATCTTTCCTCAAATATTTCTCCTCCTCAATGTTCGATACATATCCTACCTCGACCAGCACGCCAGGCATTTTGCAATACTTCAGCACCCAGAATCCCGCCTCACGTACGCCTCGGCTTTCCAGCGAACAATATTTTTTCAGCTGAGAAGAGATGCGGCCCGCAAATTTTTTGCTTTGTCCGGAATAGCCAAAATCGCCAGCCACCAAGTCCCATTGTATATACGATTCGGTGGAGCGAGGATTGAATCCGTCATATTTCTTCCGGTAGTTGTCCTCCATCTCCATTACAGAGTTCTCGCGCATGGCTACCGATGAGGAAGAGGGGGAGAAACTGTAAACCTCAGTGCCGTGCGCTTTGCGCGTCTCGGCGGAGTTGGTGTGTATTGATATGAACAAGTCGGCATTCAGTCTGTTAGCGTATTGGGCTCTGTCGGCCAAGGGAACAAAAACGTCCGTCTTGCGGGTATAATAAACACGCACCCCCTTAAGGGTGTTTATCATCTGTCCCAGTTTCAGTGCCACCGACAGATTGATGTCTTTCTCTTTCAGATGGTGCTTACCCTTGGCACCGTCATCTTTGCCACCATGTCCGGCATCAATCACCACAATGAAAGGTTTTTTGGTCGTAGCAGCCTTTGTCTCTCCCTTGGCAAAATTGCATATTGCCAAAGTGATGAAAAATGCTATAATCAGAAACCTTTTCATTCCAGTTTTCCCTTATTTCTTTTTAGAGTTGAGTCCCTCTTGATAGGACTTCATTCCTTGCAATCTGCAAAAATACAATTTTACCTATAATTTATTTTGTTCTGAAGGTGGCTTTTTATAGAATTTTGTCTATTTAGTCAATTATCGGGCGTTTTTACTTGATGAATTTTGCTGAGAAATAGCCATTTTCATTCTTCAGCAGAAACACATAGGAGCCTTTTGCCAAAGTTGACAAGTCAATATTGCCGTTATCCACCCAGCCCGATTTGATGGATTGACCCTTTGCGTTGACGATGCTGTAAAAACCCGAACGGGTAGTATGGAGAATTTCCTTGACCGGATTAGGGTATATCATGTTGGCATCGGCCATAGTCTCTTCAACGCTCCCTGCATTCTGTTCTCCGAACAGGAATTTATACACCTCTTGATAATAGTCGATGTCATTGGGGCCCGTCTTATAATCAGAAACCAAAAATTTCTGGTGGGTGGCATTGTCGATGGAGAAGAACCGCACGCGTCTGGTGGTGTCGCAGGCATAGTCGTACCGTTTGATGCTCAGCGTGTCATCGGCTATATTTGGTACGTCTGTTTCTGTATAATTTCCGCAGCCGTTTCTGGCAGCAATGGAAGCCACCGTTTCGGGAATGGAGCCGCTGAAGGTTCCACCTTTATAATATACGATAGAGTCGGCCTGACTGTGAAAAATACATATAGGAATGTTCAGCGATTTGCCAGTGGTGTCAACCTCTGCTCCTATGAATCCGCATATCACAGCAGCTCCTTTTATTTTGGAACTGGAATCATAGGCATATTTGTAAGTCATGGCACCACCCATAGAGGCACCAATCATAAAAACTTTGCTGGTGTCAATCTTATAGGAATTTTCCGTTTCATTGATAATGGCATTGACGAAATTCACATCGTTCACCGACTTGTTGAATTGTATTTTTCCGCTTTTGGCCAGATTAGGGTACATCATACTGAAAAGGGAACTCATGTTGCCCAATTTGGAAGTGATAACACTGGTGCTGACACTGACTCCGGCTCCCCATACGTTGGTGATGGACAAGCCAGGCGTACTGATGCCCATTGCCTGAATGCTGTTATACAGACTCTTTATGTCCGAGTCCTGCTCGTCAAGAGCCTCAGGTACCAACGCTATCGATTTGGTCATATCGCTCACACTCTGAATATTGAAGGCCGTGCCAAATTGGCTGGCGGTCATACCATTGGGGTGCATGAACAGAATCAGCGGGGTGGTATCCGTTTTGCTGACGCTGGCAGGCGTGTATACCAAATAGGTCCGATTTTGGGAGTCTACACTGATAGTCTTTGTGGTCATTTCAGCTTGAGCGGCACTGGCAGCCAAAGCCAATGACAATATGGGGTAACAGATTCTCATATTTCTATAATATTTTGTTCTTTTAATTTTCCAAAATTAGATAAATAAAACGGATTTAGCCGTATTTATTATGTCAAAATCCCCCAAATTTTACTAAACAATCTGCTGATTAATCATTGTCAAAGCCTTAATATCAGTTGCTGTTTAAAATTTATTCAGGACTAATATTCTTTTTATCTGTCAAAATGCGTAACTTCGCAATCCGAAATATGTAATAGAAGAATGCCTACTATTTTGACAGATCGATATATAATCCGGGTGGTCATTTTATCTTTATCCTTTCTTCTGGTGGGCACGTCAGTTGCTGATGCAGCCAAAAAGAGCCGGAAGAAGGAGGATAAAGTCAATGCCGTTACCCCTGCACCTTCCGCAACTGTTGCCACACCTGGTGATTCTGTTATCCATCGGGTTCCCAAAAAATCGAAGGATGCCATAGCGTCAGAAGTCAACTATTCATCGAAGGATTCCGCAGTTTTCTACATGGGTGGTGTCGCTTTTCTGTATGGAACAGCCAAAGTTACCTATCAGGATTTGGAGCTGCAGTCCAGTGTCATCCGTTTGCGTATGGATAGCAGCCTGGTGCAAGCCAGAGGACGTGTTGACAGTACGGGAGCATTGGTGGAAACTCCTGTGTTCAAGCAAGGCAAGGATCAATATGAATCGAAAGCGATAGATTATAATTTCAAGACACAGAAGGGCCTTATCCGGGGTGTGATGACCCAACAGGGAGAAGGCTACGTCACCAGCGAAAAGGCCAAGAAACTGAACGATGGCACTTTCCAGATGGTGGATGGCAAATACACAACCTGCGACGACCATGACCATCCCCATTATTATCTGGACCTGACCAAGGCCAAAGTGAAACCTAAGGAATATGTGGTTACGGGCCCAGCCTATATGGTGGTGCTTGATGTCCCTATCCCATTGTTTCTGCCGTTCGGCTATTTCCCTTTCACCTCTAAATATTCTTCAGGCTTGCTGATGCCTACGTTCGGCGAGGAAAACAGCCGAGGGTTCTATCTCAGAAACGGAGGTTATTATTTTGCCCTTAACCAGCATTACGACCTTGCCATCCGTGGCGATGTGTATAGCAAGGGTTCATGGGGCTTGAATGCCACTTCACGCTACCGTAAGCGTTACAAGTATAATGGCAACTTCTATGCCAGCTATCAAAAGACGGTATATGGTATTGATGAGAATCTGCCCGACTACAGCGAGATGAAAGATGTGAAGGTGACCTGGCGTCATCAGCAGGATGCCAAGGCCAATCCATTCAGCACACTTTCCGCTTCGGTTGATTTCTCGTCGTCGTCTTACAATAAGAATAATGTGGATTCCTATTATAATCCAAGCACCTACTCTGAGAACAATAAATCGTCAAGTGTGAACTATGCATTGACAGTTCCGAACACGCCGTTCTCCCTCTCTACCAATGCGACACTCAACCAGCGTCAGTCAGACTCGACGTTGTCCCTCTCATTACCGAATATTTACCTCAACATGTCGCGTTTCTATCCATTCAAGCGCAAATCGTCAGTAGGTAAGGATAGATGGTATGAGAAGTTGTATCTGAGTTACAACATGAATTTCAACAATACCTATACAACCAAGGAAGACCAGTTCTCAACAGATCGCATTCTGAAGGATGGGTCCAACGGCTTTAAACATTCATTCTCTACGGGTGCTTCCTATACGGTTCTCAAGTATTTTGTATTGTCGCCAAGTGTATCGTATAATGAGCGTTGGTATTTCAAGAAAATCAACCAGGCATGGGACAGCACCAACGAGGTGGTGGCCCGTGATACTTCCAACGGATTCTATCGGGTGTATGATGTCAGCACCAAACTGGACCTTAGCACGCAGCTCTACGGATTCTATAAGCCAGTGCCATTCCTTTTCGGTCATAAAATCAGCATGATTCGCCACGTGTTCCGCCCGACAGTGGGATTCTCGTGGGTGCCAGTCATTGATAACGATAATGTGGGTCATTACAGCCGCAGGATTCCTGGTTCAAGTGATTACAACAGCATAGATTACAATTATTTTTCAGGCTCGCTTTTTGGAACCTCTTCCAATGTCCGTCAGGGATATGTCAATCTTAGCGTCAATAACAACGTGGAGATGAAAGTGGCCTCTTCAAAAGATTCGTCGGGATTCCGCAAGATATCCCTTATCGACAATTTGGCGGCCAGCACCAGTTATGATATGTTTGCTGATTCGCTCAAGTGGTCGGATATAGCCACCAATCTGCGTTTGCGTCTTACCAAACAGGTTTCGGTTACCGTTTCTGCTACATTCACGCCATATACTTATCAGCTCAATCAGTATGGCTCACCAACCAAGGTGGACGTTACCGAGTGGGAAAAGAATCACCGTCTGGCCCGTATGCGCAATGTGCAGACCTCTTTCGGCTATACGTTCTCTAATGATATGTTCAAGAAGGGTGGCAGCAAAAACAATGATGCCAACGAGAACGAGGAGAATGACCCTAACGGATTCAGCAAGAAGGACGAAGAAAAGGACAAGTCAAAGAAATTGGATACAGACAATAATGGCTATCAGAAGTTTACATTGCCATGGCACTTCCGTTTCGACTACTCGGTGGAGTATGGTGACCAGGAATTCAACAAGCGCAAGCTTACCTATGATCAGGACATTACCCAGTCACTCAATTTCTCTGGAAGCATCAACTTTACTAAAAACTGGGAGGTGACTTTCAGCTCGGGTTATGATTTTGAGGAAAAGGATATATCTTATTCGTCGGTGGGTATCACGCGTGACCTTCATTGCTGGTTTGCATCACTCAATATGGTTCCATTTGGCGACAATTTCTCTTATAATTTTCACATCGGTGTCCGTGCCTCCATGCTCCAGGATTTGAAGTATGAGCAACGCAAGCGTGCTTCGGATTATCCAGTATGGAATGATAAATGGTATTGATATTGATTTTTGATGGCATTTATATTCTTAATAAGTCATTTTATATCAAATTGTAATATTAAATTATTTTATATGTGTGAAAAAAATTATAATTTTACACACATAAGATAATGCAGGTGCGTTGAGTTGTGATACTTGACGCATTCGGTGTAATTAATAGCAAATGAAAAAGATGATTATATCAACGGGAAATGCGCCAGCCGCTATCGGAGCCTATAGTCAGGCCGTTATGGCGGGTGGAGTGCTTTACACTTCCGGACAGTTGGGCTTGGTGCCTGCAACGGGTAGCCTGGCAGGCGACGATATCAAGAGCCAGTCCGAGCAGGCTCTGCTCAATCTCAAGGCCATTGTTTTGGCTGCAGGCTTCACGATGGATGACGTGGTAAAGACAACCGTATTCCTTTCCGATATAGCTCAGTTTTCAGAATTTAACGACGTTTACAGCTCTTTTTTCTCGCAAAATCCTCCTGCACGTTCTTGCGTTGCAGTAAAGGCCCTGCCTAAAAATGCGCTAGTGGAGATTGAACTTGTAGCTTCAAAATAATTAGGTCACATTTGTAGCCATTTCGGATATCCAATGGCATTCAATCTGTGTTATTTTTGTGAGATATGAAACAGGAAAATTATATATTCGAAACAAGTTGGGAGGTATGCAACCGGGTTGGTGGCATCTATACTGTCCTATCTTCAGTGGCCGAGTCTCTTGGCAAAGTGTTTGGCGACCGTGTTGTATTCATAGGACCAGACTTCAATATCAATAATCATCCAGTCTTTGTGGAGGACACTTCCCTGTTGGCTGATTGGCGAAAGCAGGCGGCCAAAGATGGCCTTTTGGTCAAGGTGGGCCGTTGGGCTGTTCCAGGTAAACCTATTGCTGTTTTAGTCGATTTCAAAGCCCTATGGGGTGAGAAGGATGCCGTCCTTTACCATTTATGGGCTGATTTTTCAATAGATTCACTTGGAACTGGCGAAGATTATGCCAATTCCATCATGTTTGGCTATGCCGCTGCCAAGGTGGTTGAGCATTTTGCCAATTACTTTGACATCAATAAGTCACAGTCGGTGGCCCAGTTCCATGAGTGGATGACGGCTTCCGGACTTTTATATCTCAAGAGAGTCAAGCTGGGTATCAAGACAGTCTTTACTACCCATGCAACAACGGTGGGCCGCTCCATTTGTTTCAATGGCAAGCAGCTTTACCAATATTTTGACAATTACAATGGAGACCAGATGGCATATGAGTTGGGTGTGAAGGCTCAGCATGCAGTGGAAAAGCAGGGTGCGCTCCGTGCCGATTGCTTTACTACTGTGAGCAAGTTTACAGCCCGCGAGTGCAAGCAGCTGCTGGGCAAGGCTCCTGATGTGGTTACTCCCAACGGATTTGAGGGTGACTTTGTGCCAAAGGGAGTCCAATATGAAGCAGCCCGTGAACAGGCCCGTGCTGAATTGTGTTCCGTTACTGAAACGCTGCTGGGTTACAAGATTGATGAGGATGCCCTCTATGTGGGTATCAGTGGCCGAATGGAATTCCGAAACAAAGGTATTGACGTGTTTATCGAGACCTTGCAGCGCCTGAACCAGAATCTTGACCTCAAACGTCAGATTGTGGCGTTTATCATGATTCCTGACTGGATTAATGGTCCACGCAAGGATTTGCAGGATAAGTTGGCACATCCTAAGCAGAAGTTCCAGTTTGCCGACATCCGTACCACGCATGAGCTGCATCAGCCCCAATATGATGCCATACTGCAGGCACTCAATAATTTCCAGTTGCAAAACAATGATAAGGACAAGGTGAAAGTAGTGTTCATCCCATCTTATCTTGATGGTCACGATGGCATTTTCAACAAGGAATATTATGATTTGCTGATTGGACTTGATATGACGGTGTTCCCGTCTTATTACGAGCCATGGGGTTATACCCCAATGGAGAGTGCCGCCTTTGGGGTGCCTACTATCACCACCGATTTGGCAGGCTTCGGTCTGTGGGTATCGGAAGGTACAGAATCGATTGAGAATGGAGTGGCCGTGCTGCACCGCGATGATGCCAACCGCAATGAGGTGATTGACAATATTCGCAATGAGGTGCTCCGTTTTGCTCAGCTGACTCCAGCTCAGGCCGAGAAATGTCGTGCCAAGGCAGCGGCTATCGCCCAGAAAGGTTCATGGCAAAATTTTGTCAAGTATTATCTGGAGGCTTTCTCCTTTGCTACGGGTAGTGACATTACCAAGATTTCTGCAGCTGCGGCCTCTGTCAATGAGGTTGCCACTAAGCCAGCAGCTAAGAAGACTGTAGCTGCCAAGCCAGCGGCAGCCAAGAAACCAGCGGCAAAAAAAACCACTGTGGGTTCAGTCGCAAAGACGGCTACCAAATCGAAAAAACAATAAACTATTTATCATAGAATTTTATTAGATTAAAAAATAAGAAAGAAAATGGAAATTCAAACTAACCGTGTAAATTGTCCTGACTGGAAACCGATCAGCACAAAGGGTAAGGTTCCTGCAAAGCTGCATAAGCTGGAGGAGCTGGCCCGTAATCTTTGGTGGGTATGGAACAGCCAGGTTACTGACCTCTATAACAGTATCGATTCTGAGGTATGGGAGCAGTGCGGCAAGAATCCTGTCACCTTTTTGGAACAGGTCGATTTCGACAAATTGGAGAGTGTCGAGAAGGACGCTTCTCTGATGCGTCGTATCGATGATGTGTATGACTCATTCAAGGATTATGTCACCAAAAAGCCTAGCAAGACTCAGCCATCTATCGCCTACTTCAGTATGGAGTATGGTTTGACGGATGTCATCAAAATTTATTCTGGTGGCTTGGGTGTGTTGGCAGGTGACTACCTGAAGGAAGCCAGCGACCGCAATGTCAATCTGACAGCAGTCGGTTTCCTTTATCGTTACGGCTATTTCACTCAGTCATTGTCAATGAATGGCGACCAGATCGCCGTTTATGAGCCACAGGACTTCACCAAGCTGCCGTTGGAGCAGGTTACCGATGCCAATGGCAACCCAATGATTCTGGAGGTACCTTTCTATGACCGTATCATTTATGCCAACATCTGGAAAGTGGCTGTCGGCCGTGTATCTCTCTACCTGATGGATACAGACCTCGACAAGAACAGTGAGTGGGACCGTGCCATTACGCATCAGTTGTATGGTGGTGACTGGGAGAACCGTCTGAAGCAGGAGTATATGCTCGGCATCGGCGGTATCTATATGCTCAAGAAGTTGGGCATCAACCAGGACATTTACCACTGCAACGAGGGCCATGCCGCCCTTATCAACTTGCAGCGTTTGTGCAACTATATCGAGGAGAAGGGTCTTTCATTCAACGAGGCTCTGGTTGCAGTCCGTGCGTCTTCCATTTATACGGTTCATACACCGGTTCCTGCCGGCCATGATAAGTTTGACGAAGGTCTTTTCGGCAAATATATGTATAAGTTCCCAGGCAAGCTGGGTATCTCTTGGGACGACCTGATGGACCTTGGCCGCGAGAATGCCGGCAACAAGGACGAGAAGTTCTCAATGAGTGTATTCGCTTGCAAGTGCTGCCAAGAGGTAAATGGTGTGAGCAAGCTGCATGGCGAGGTTTCACAGCGGATGTTTGCCCCTATCTGGAAAGGCTACTTCCCAGAGGAATTGCACGTGGGCTATGTTACCAACGGTGTACATATGCCAACATGGGCTGACCAGAAATGGCAGGACCTCTATGATGAGGTGTTTGCAGGCAGTTTCCGTGACCATCAGTCTGATGAGGAAATCTGGAAAGCCATCTACAAGGTGCCAGATGAGGAAATCTGGAACATCAAGAAGTCTCTGAAGGCTCGTCTGATGAACTTTGTTGAGGTAAAATATCGCAAGGGATGGATGCAGAATGAAGGCAACCCTGCCCAAATCATGTCTATCCTCGACAAGGTGGACCCTAAGGCGCTGACTATCGGTTTCGGCCGTCGTTTTGCCACCTACAAGCGTGCGCATCTGTTGTTCTCCGACCTCGACCGTCTGGCCAAGATTGTGAACAACGAGCATTGCCCAGTCCAGTTTATCTATACCGGCAAGGCACATCCTGCCGATGGAGCAGGTCAGGGTCTTATCAAGCGTATCGTTGAGATTTCGCGTATGCCTCAGTTCCAGGGCAGGATTCTCTTCCTGGAAAACTATGACATGGCGCTTGCCAAGATATTGATTTCGGGTGTCGACATCTGGTTGAACACTCCTACACGTCCGTTGGAGGCATCTGGTACATCAGGCGAGAAAGCTTTGATGAACGGTGTTGTCAACTTCTCAGTGCTTGACGGCTGGTGGCTTGAGGGCTATCGCGAGGGTGCCGGATGGGCATTGACCGAGAAGCGTACCTATACTGACCAAGGTCAGCAGGATCAGCTTGATGCCGCTACCATCTACCGCATACTGGAGAATGAGATTGTTCCTAAGTATTATGCAGTCAACAGTCTAGGCTACTCTCCTGAGTGGATTCAGGTTATCAAGAACTCTATCGCAAAGATTGCCCCTCACTACACCACAACCCGTATGATTGAGGATTATGAGGAGAAGTTCTATTCCAAGCTGGAGAAACAGTTCAAACTTGTTTCTGCCAACAACTTTGCCAAGGCTAAGGAGATTGCCGCATGGCAGTTGAAGGTGGCTCGCGCTTGGGACAATATTGAGATTGTTTCTACCAACACGCTCGAGAAGGGTATGTATGTTCCTGCTGTCGGTCAGCCATTCTCTCTGAATGCTGTCATCGATGTCAAGGATCCAGACCTTGTGGACAGTATTGGTGTGGATATGGTGCTCATCACCCGCAATGCCAAGAACGAGGATGTGCTTGATCGTACAGTCCCTGCCAAGTTGGTCAAGAAGGAGGGTACCAAGCTTTACTTCCAGGTTGATGACCGTGTGGAGAAGGCTGGCTCTTATCGTGGTTCATACCGTATGTATCCTTTGTCAAAGGATCTGCCTCACCGTATGGACTTCTGCTATGTACGCTGGTTCTCTTAATCAGAACATTTACAGATAATAAAAAAACTCCCGGCCGTAAGGTCGGGAGTTTTTTTGTGCGTGGGGGCAAGAAAAGAGCTAAAAAATCGGATTTGCAAGCCTTGTGGTTCTTGCAATGTTTCTATTTTTCTTTTCTACCTTTGTTCTGTTCTATTTAGAACATGTTTTTGTGCCCGCACGCAGTGGTGCTTATGTTTATTGTCTATTTTCCGTGTTAATTTTGCTGATTATTTACAATTTTTAGTATTTTTACATAAAATTAGATAGTATGCAGTAAACAATAAAGAAATAGAGATAAATACGAAGCGTTTGCTTTTTGTGGATAGTTTTCAGAAATCGCCAATTTTAGAAAACACCTATTACACAAGAACGTGAATGCCTGTGCCATGCGTGCGGGCTTTCTTGTTTGGGTGTTAGGTGTTTGGCGATACCTTGAAAACTGACAAGATTGTCCCGCATTTTTTGTAGCGCTTTGTATCGGTTACAAGAAACTACAAAAATTATAGATATGACGGATAAATCAAAAATGACGCTTATTATATCGGTAGCGGTTTTGCTGTTGATATTTTGTTTGATTAAATGTGCAGGAGGAGGTGATTCTAATACCATTACGGTGCAAGTTTTGGAACAGCCAAAATCCAATCCTGATATATCAAAATCAGATGTGAATGTATATGTGGAGAACTCAGGGAGTATGGACGGTTACGTAAATGGACCGACTTCTTTTAAAGATGCTCTTTATTCCTATTTACAAGTAATAAAAGATAATGAGTCAAATAAATTCACCTTTAATTATGTGAATACCAGCGTTCATGCGGTTCAGAATCAAGATCTCCGTAATGTTGTGAAAAATCTGAACACAAGTTCATTTATAAGTGCAGGAGGAGACAGGACCTCTTCTGATATTGCAAATGTGTTGAAACTTGTATTGGACAATACTAAAAAGAATGATGTATCCTTGCTGGTATCTGATTTCATTTTATCTCCTGGAAAAGGGAAGAATGCCAGTGATTATGAGAACGACCAGAAGGTAACGATACGTGGGTTGGTGTCTGATTTTAAAAAGAAACATACAGATTTGGCAATTGTGGTTCTTCAACTTTATTCTGAATTTAATGGCAAATATTACAATATACAGGATGAACCTAAAAGCATAAAAGACAAACGCCCTTATTATATATGGATAATTGGAGACCGAAACAGAGTTTCTAAAATATGGGAGGATAGAAAATATCTTCGTGTCCATGATGATGATATTATTCGTGAGTTTGCGGTTATTACGGGGCCTGTTAAGTTGAAATCAGTCGTGGTAGATAAATTTGGAAAGAAAAACAATTTGATTGAAAAGAAAATGAATAGTTATGATTTTCAATTAAGAGTTGATTGTAGGCCACTTTTACTAGATTCTATCTATTTGAAGGACGTGAATAATTACAAACTGAATGATGAAAATTATAAGATAAAAAAAATAAAGGTGTTGAAGGATGATAATGAAGATTATACCAATTCGATTTTGGTTTATACCAATCAACCTCGCAGAATGACGGGAGGAGAAAAAGTATCTATTAAGTTGAATTGCAGTGAGCCTCCTGCTTGGATTAATGACTGTAACGATGATTTTGGGATGGACGTTTCGGCTAAAGGTGCAATGAGTAAAACTTTTGGCATCAAATATATTCTGCAAGGGGTGTATGATGCCTTTTATCCAAATGGAAAAGGGACACTGGTCGATTATAAATTAAATATTAAATAATTTTTTAGTTATGGGAACTATTTTTGGCTTCTTGTATGGATTGCTGAAAAGCATTTTTGGCAATGATTTGAATGAATATTTGAAAGGCTCATACGGTAGTGGGGGAGATGATTCTGTTACCTATTTTGGTATCGGGTTGTTGACCTTCATCTTAGCGGCAGCTTTTTCTTTCCTTTATTATAAATTCGCTCCAGTCAGTAAGTCTAAATGTGGGGCTTGGGTAGTTTGGGGACTTATCACAGCCGCCATTGCAGGTCTTGTTGCTTATTTTTGGGTAAAAGGTGACTTGGATGCCGGCAGGATGATTCAAGTGACAGATGACGGTACATCAAATTTGCCAATAAATGTTTCCAACTGTATTTTTTTCGGAGTGTCAAATGTTATTGTTTCCTGCGTTTTTTATGTCTTGATTTCTTTTGTCTGGCGTCTTTTGGCTAAACACAGAGTAATAAGTCATAATGCTGCAAATGTTCCATTTTAAAATTGTTGAAAAATGAGTAAATTATACGTTTTTGGAATCGGCGGAACAGGGGCTCGGGTTATTAAATCGTTGACTCTGTTGCTGGCTGCTGGTGTTGACTGCAAATATGATATTGAGACCATATTGATAGATTCAGATGTAAGTAATGGCAATTTGACGGATACCGTAAATTTGTTGCAAGAATATGAGTGTATACAGTCAAATGTGAAAAATACTAGTGCAACATCCAATGAGTTTTTTAAGACACCTATAGCTTATCAAAGGTGGAATATCCCGAATTCAGACGAGAAATTCAAGGATTTTATTGGTTTAGCCAATCAGTCAGCAGAGACCAAGGCCTTGTCGCAATTGTTATTTGACAAGGATAATGAATTGGAACAGAATACGACTATCGGTTATCGGGGAAGGCCCAATATGGGATGTGTCGCAATGAATCAGTTGCTTAACTTAGATTCGTTTCTTCAGTTTACAAATGGTTTTTCTGATGGTGATCGTATTTTTATCATTGGTTCTATTTTTGGTGGAACTGGGGCCAGTGGCTTTCCTTGGCT
>CALMUD010000094.1 GCA_937872735.1 uncultured Bacteroidales bacterium | reverse complement strand
AAGAATCGCTCTACCAAGGAAAATCGGGCATCATATTCGACCCCATACGCAAGGAAATGGGGTTCAGATCGGCCTTGACCGGCCACGTCGACTTGCCCAATCTGAAAGGTGTGCTCACCCGCAACCAGCGTGTATATATGCCCGAGCAGGCACAATATGCCTATGTGGCCACTGCCGATGCGCTCAAAGCGGCGGGACTCACTCCCGACTACATGGAGAATCACGAAGTGGGACTGCTGTATGGCAACGACAGCAGCGCCGAGCCAGTAGTGAAAAGTGTGGATGCCATGCGGGAGAAGAATGACACAACCTTGATTGGTTCGGGCGGAATATTCAAATCGATGAACTCCGCTGTGACCATGAATCTGTCATGCATCTTCAAGCTGAGAGGCATCAGCCTGACCGTTTCGGGGGCTTGCGCCAGTGGCTCCCATGCCATAGGTCTGGGTTCTCTGCTCATCAAATGGGGGCTGCAAGATTGCGTGGTGTGCGGCGGCGCACAAGAGACCAATCCCTACTCCGTTTGCAGTTTCGATGGAATCAGCGCATTCTCTACCCGAGAGGAGGAACCGGCAAAAGCGTCCCGTCCATTCGACCGTGACCGTGACGGCCTGGTGCCCAGCGGAGGCGGTGCCACTGTCATCATTGAGAGTTACGAATCGGCCATCAAAAGGGGGGCGCCCATTCTGGCGGAAGTGCTGGGATACGGATTTTCGTCAAACGGCGACAACATAGCAGTCCCCAATGTTGACGGACCTGCCCGCTCGCTTGAAATGGCCATTCGCGAGGCTGGAATTGACAAAAAGGAAATAGGATATATCAATGCCCATGCCACTTCAACTCACGTGGGTGACCAAAATGAGGCAAAGGCAATTGCTGCCGTCTTTGACGGGCTGCACCCCGAAGTAACCTCCACCAAGTCACAAACAGGACACGAAATGTGGATGGCTGGTGCCAGTGAGGTGATTTACTCCATGCTGATGATGCAAAATGGATTCATCGCCCCGAATATCAATTTTGAGCACCCTGACGAGGACTCAGCAAAACTGAACATACCTGCCGAAAGGATTGATAAGAACTTCGACACGTTTCTATCCAACTCTTTCGGTTTCGGTGGAACCAACTCCACACTCGTCATTCGGAAATTCAGAAAAGACTGACCCATTCCCCCCGCATCATGACGGACTGAAAAGTTTTTTTCACAAATGATGCAGCAACAATTTTCATGACGTAAAAGACGTTATAAATAAAGACCAACAGGAAAAAAATTTCAATATAACATCAATCTAAAGTTTATATGGATAAAAACGAATTGATTAAAAAGGTCAATAGCGCATTGGCCGAAGAATTTGAAGTGGAAGAATCGGATATTACTCCTGAAGCCAACATAAAACAGACACTCAGCCTTGACAGTCTGAGCTTAGTGGATATGGTGGCCCTCATTGAAGAAAATTTTGGAATAAAGATAACGGGGCAAGAGGTGGCACAGATTCTTACATTCGGTGCGCTCTATGACTTCATAGAAACCAAGACAAAAGGATAAAAATGAACAAAGAACCGCTCTATCAGGGTGAAAAAATCAAAGACCTGATACCGCAACGAGAACCCATGATGATGATTGACAGCTATTACGGCGGCAACGGAAATGAGGGTGTAGCCGGGCTGACCATCAAAGACAACAACATATTCTGCGAGAACGGAATGCTGCACGAGCCAGGAATAGTGGAACATGTGGCACAAACAGCAGCCGCATTCAATGGCTACAACAACCGGATATCGGCCCAGAATGGAGGAGAACCCCATATCGGCTACATCGGTGATGTGAAAAACTGCATCATCAACCGGCTGCCCAATGTGGGAGAAACCATTATCACACACATCACCCTGATTACCAGAGTGCTGAATGTGGGACTGATGACCGCAGAAACAAAAGTAAACGACGAGGTGATTGCCACCTGCCAGATAAAATTGTTCGAGAAAACGGACTGATGCTTTCATCCTATCAATATGCTATTAGATAACTATTTCTACATCGAGAAGCAAGAAAAAGACGAAGAAGACTTTCTCTTTTTGGTGCGACTGAATACGGAGCACCCCATCTTTAACGGACATTTTCCAGGTAATCCCATCTCTCCTGGGGTATGCAACATTCAGATGATAAAGGAATGTGCCGAAAGAATAATGGGCTGCCAACTGACGCTTGACAACATCAAGCAATGCAAATTCAGCAATCTCATTATCCCCTCCAGCGAGCTGCGCATCACCATCAGCATCCGTCTGCAACAGATAGAGGGCGACCGCATCAAGTTGCACGGCATCATCAGCACTGGAGATATCAAGAACACAGAACTGAAAGCCGAGGGCAAAATGATTCTATAAAAAAACAAAATATGAGGATAATATATACACACGGAACAGAATCGGCCAACACGGAAGATGAAGTGAAAGAGTTGCGCAAATTGCTGCCCGAGTGGAAAATAGAGGTTCCTTCACTGCCTGCCAATCCACAACAAGCGCTGGAAAAACTGAGACAGATACAGGAAGAGACTCATCCCGACATCATGGTCGGAATTGGATGGGGCGGAATGCTGGTTCAGCAAATTTATGGGCAGCACCGCATCATTCTCAATCCCACATTCAGACAAAAGAAACATAATCAGGAAAACGAAACTGCTGGTGAAGATTGTCATTGCATACTGGAACATCAGTTTGAATCCATACCTGAGGGGGAGGAAAAATACATTTATGGCATATTCTGCAATTCTCGCGAAATGACGCAATGCGAAGCTCTGTTCAAACAGCACTTCAAATACAATTTTGGATACAAGGAAGAATGTGTCACCCCTCAATCAACTATCAAAGACATTTTGTTGCCTCTGATAGGACAGATGAGCGATGAGATGAACAAAGTGAAAAAGCCGCTTCTGTATGTTGACCTTGACAATGTGATGGTCGATTTTAAAGAGGCCATTACCCGACTTTCGCCGGCTGAGTTGGAAAAATACAAGGACCATTACGACGACATACCACACTTCTTCTACACCATGAAGCCCATGAAAGGTGCCATTGAAGCATTCAAGGCATTGTCCAGAAGGTTCGACCTTTATATTCTATCGACTGCCCCTTGGGACAATTCAACATCGTGGATGGACAAAGAGCGCTGGGTAAAGGAGCATTTGGGATTCTATGCCTACAAACGGCTGATACTGTCACATCACAAGAATTTGAACATGGGAGATTACCTGATTGACGACAGTCCCAAAAACGGAGCTGCTGAATTTTCGGGCAAATGGCTACAGTTTGGGAAAGCCCCTTACGAGAATTGGGAGAAAGTGCTGGAACATTTCATGCAAGAGGGTCTGCTGTAACGCGGGCAAGAGGTAAAATAAAGCAAAAGGCGGAATCGTAATGATTCCGCCTTTTTTCTTGAGCGCCAAAGCTCCTTCATTTCTTCTTTTTCTGTGGTGACAGAATTGAAGAATTTTTAGCCTCTTCAACCTCGTAGGTTGGAGTCTTCTTGCCATTGTTTTTCTTTGGCTTTTTGTTTCCAGCAGCTCCCATAAGAACCCTCCTTTAATTAATAAAATGATTAGTTTGTAATAATTAAGCGGAGCATTCAGGTCATTGGCCCGGATGCGACTGTCACCCCCTAAATAATGAGAGGAAACAGGATTCCGTTGTACCTCAAAAAATTCGCGCAAATATAGATATTTTCAAAAAAACTATCAACTTTGGTCGCAAAAAAACGCCAACAAGCAACAACAAAAAAAGGCGGACCTTGAAATCCGCCTTTATATATCATAATCCAAATGTCTCTTTCACTTGATGATGCCCAGTGCGCGGCCGCATTTACCCAGCCGGTCAAGCGCAATGTCAATCTGCTCTTTGGTGTTGGTAGCCATCAGAGAGAAACGGATGAGCGTATCCTCAGAAGGGACAGCAGGACTGACCACAGGATTAATAAAAATGCCCTCCTCAAATGCCATCTTGGTAAAACGGAAAGTCTTCTCGTTATCACGAATAAACAAAGGAATGATAGGCGTCTCGGTACGTCCAATCTCGAAGCCAAGTTTGCGGAATCCGTCCATTGCATAGTGAGTGATTTCCCACAGATGTTTCTGACGTTCAGGCTCGCTCTTTATTATTTCAAGAGCAGCCAGGGTTGAAGCCGTAGAGGCTGGCGTCATGCTGGCACTGAAGATGTATGGACGGGAAGTATGGCGCAACCAATTGATGATGCACTCGTCTCCTGCAATGAAACCTCCGATAGAAGCCAACGACTTGCTAAAAGTACCCATTATCAAATCCACATCATCAGTCAAGCCAAAATGATTGCAGACACCACGTCCCTGCTCACCAAACACGCCTAAGCCATGTGCCTCGTCAACATACACGCTGGCATTGTACTTTTTGGCCAAAGCAACCACTTCAGGCAGCTTGACCACATCTCCCTCCATACTGAACACAGCATCAACCACAATCAGTTTGATACGCTCAGGCTCGCACTTCTGCAACACCTTCTCGAGCGAATCCATATCATTGTGCTTGTACTTTAACGATTTGGAGAAAGACAACTGCTTTCCTGTAATGATAGAGGCATGGTCCAGTTCATCATATATGATATAATCCTCACGGCCCGTCAAAGCTGAGATAACACCCGCATTCACATTGAAGCCCGCCGAAAAAATCAGCGCATCCTCCTTGCCAACGAACTCGGCCAACTTGCGTTCCAGTTCAAGATGAATATCAAGAGTTCCATTCAGGAAACGGGACCCGGCACAACCAGAACCATATTTCTCTGTAGCAGCAATAGCGGCTTTCTTGATTCTTGGGTCGTTGGTCAATCCCATATAGCTGTTCGAGCCAAACATAAGGACCTTCTTGCCACTCATAACCACTTCGCTATCCTGCGCACTTTCAATGGCTCGGAAGTATGGATACAAACCCATTGCCTTTATACGCTGTGGCTCGGTGTACTGAGCCAACTTCTCTTGTAATAACTTCATTTCTCAGTGAATCTATTTATCCTTTTTATCAAGACCTTCACCACCTCTCGGGCGGCAATCGGTTTCTGTTTTGTCTATTAAATCAAAATACCCGCAAATTTAAGACTTTTTTCTGAATATTCTTGTTATCACCTTTTTTTTATGCTATGAGTTACAGCAATAAAGAAGGAAAAGACAAATAGAACATTCAAAATGAGGACATTCAAAAAAAATGGAGGTCTGCCGTTTGGGCAGACCTCCATATAATATGTCATCAGACTTGTTTATTTCTTGAATACACTCTTGGCATAATTAACACCATTGACACTGACACGCAGGAAGTAATGGCCCTGTACCAAATCACCCGTTTCAAGATTCACATCGTTGGTACCCGACACGAGGTTGTACTCGCCGAAGTCCTTGATTTTACGTCCTGCTGCATCTACAATATCGATATTAGCCTCAGCATCCGCTGATAAAACAACATTAGCTGAGAGGGACTCGTGGAAGGGGTTGGGATAGACGTTGATTTTGACATCATTGTTGACAATGGCATCCTTGGTGCTGACAATAGCCTTGGCACCATTCTCAGCCTTGCTGACTGGCAGATAATAAGCATACTCAGATTTGGAGCTGCCACAAGCGCAGTTGCAATCTGACTTGATTTCGTTCTCCAGAACAATCAGCACTGGATAGCGTACCCCTTCAGCATAATACTGATAACGGATGGTATGGATGGTATAAGTGGTGCCACCGCTCAACTGCTGATAGTTCTTGTCAACCTTGATACGCAGCACACCGTTGTAGGTATTGCCGTCGGGCAAGGTAAGCGATCCCCACGCATCAGCGGTAGTGAAATAGTTGCCAGTGATAGGATAAGACGCGCCGTTGTCAACATACGCACCGTCCATAGAACCTGCTATCATATCCTGATAGGCAAATGGAAATTTAAGATCAACTACAGGTGCATTGAATTCAATCTTCACGTTGCCCGAAGTCAATCCCCAATATTTCTTTTCCGTGTTGGTGATTTCAAAATAAGTGGTTTTCTCTCCGCCCTCATCACAAGCAAGCAAAGTGTTGCGCGAGGTCAAATCCAGATTTCCGACTTGGGTTGCCACATTGGCATTCTGTGCAATCGCCATATCCTTCAGCACCTTTGCCTTTGAGAAGTCCCATACCTGATTGGCACCGCCATCACCTTGTGGCAGATACTCTATCTGTTTCATGTTGCGTACATCACCGATATTCAAACCGTTGTTCTTGTACGTCAGTTTTGTCTGTGCGAACAATGAAGCCGCCGCAAACAAAAGAACAATTGCCGTATATATTTTTCTCATAACCAATTTTGTTTAATTGTTTTTGACATTCACATAATTATACGCTGTAAATATAGCAATTTTTTGATTACAGAATATCAAATATCAACTATAAATTTATCAACAATCAATCATAATCCATATTTCTTGACAAAAAGGCTGGCATCGTTCAGCGCGAACAGTTTTCCCACATCCAGCAGTTCAAGGTGCGCATCGGGACAAGCCACTATGCGCAGCCGGTCGGCCATCCTCAAATAAAAATCCATAATGGGAAACTTCTCAGGGAACGAGTCCATCAGAGGAAACACCGAAGGCGAAATGACATGGATACCCGAAAATGCCAACTGATGAAACCGTGACGGCTTGAAATCGGGATAAGGAGATTTTGTCTCTCCTGTCTGTGTGTTTATCCATCCGTTCAGACGCTCCTCCTCATCAAAAAGGAGGTAACGGGCGGTTGTACGCGGACTGGACAACAGCGTGACATCGGCATGATGGTCCAAATGATATTGATAGAGCCCAGCCAAATCGGCCGAAGAAAAGATATCGACATTATGGACCAGAAAAGGCTTGCCATCATCAAAAAAATGGGCCGCCTTTTTAATTCCGCCCCCCGTATCAAGCAGGTTTCCCCGTTCATCCGACACCTCGATATGCAACCCGAAATTATGATTGCGAGCCAGATAATCAATAATTTGATCCCCAAAATGATGCACATTGATTACCAGTTCATCAAAACCCGACTTGGCAAGTTTATCAATCACATAACGCAACAGCGGTTTGCCTTCAACGGGTACCAGTGCCTTGGGCATGGTGTCGGTCATCGGTTTGAGCCGGGTTCCCATTCCGGCCGCAAATATCATGGCTTTCATTCTTTCGCCCCCTTCTTGTCAGCTGGCTTTGATGATGATACACTCGGCGCAAGCAACTTTGCATAGCGGGCTTTGTCTCCCAGCAGTTCAACTGCGGCTTTGGCCTGTTTGTCTGTTTTCAGTGACTCTTCCACCACTCCACTCTGATAGTAGTAACGGCGGGCAATCTCCAGACTGATGAATTTATTGATTTCGGCCTTGTTGGAGTCAAGGTCTATCTCCAGATCGGGAGTCAGTTTTTTCTCCAATGAATCGAATGCCGCTTTCGAGCGTTCATAGTAACCTTCAGTTTTTGCCAAATCCTTTAAAGCGGTCAGTTCGTCCTCACTCTTTGTCTTATAGGTAAAGCCTGATTTCTTGACATAAGCTTTGAATCCGTCATAATCGTTAAATTGGAAATCGGACAATTTGCCAATTGAAGGATGCTTGGACTGGAAGTCCGTCACATAGTCAAAAATGGTATTCTTGGAATAAAGATAGAATGTAATAGGCGCATTCTTGGCATCTTCCATGGTAACATCGGGACTGATGCCACAACCATCACGCACAATACGGCCGTCAGCTGTTTTAAATTCATGCGTCAGACTGTCGGGAATACGTTTTACAAGTCCGTCCTCATCCCGTTTGGCATAGTCGATAGCCTGAATGCAGCGACCACTTGGAATATAATATTTGGCGATGGTCACCTTCAGACTGCCCCCATAAGGAATATCGCGGGTAGTTTGTACCAGGCCTTTGCCATAGGTACGTTCACCAAGAATAACAGCCCTGTCAAGATCCTGCAAGGCTCCCGAAACGATTTCGGATGCCGAAGCCGAGTTGCGGTTCACCAAAACCACTATCGGCATATTGGTATCGACGGGGGCATCAGTGGCCCGGTATTCCGAATCCCATTTCTTTTCCTTGCCCTTGGTATAAACCAGCATGGAGCCACGAGAAACGAACATATTAAGAATCTTGACAGCCTCCGACAACAGACCTCCAGGATTGCTGCGCAGGTCTATCACCAACGAGGTCATGCCTTTCGACTTCAGACTGCTGAATGCCTTTGAGAAAGAGGAATAGGACAAATCGGTAAAACTGGTGATATTGATATAACCCACATTACCCGACAACATACCATAATAAGGAATAGGGTCGATAACCACATTTTCGCGTACCACATCAAACTTCAGATTTTCCTTTACACCCAGTCGGCTCACCACCACCTTGACGGTAGTCTGTGGCACCCCGCGCAGCATGGAACTGACATCAGAAGTTGATTTGCCATCAGTGCTGTTGCCATCCACCGACACGAACACGTCACCAGCCCGCAATCCAGCCTTGTAGGCAGGCATTCCCTGATAAATCTCGGTAATGAATACCTTTTTATCTTTCTGGGAGATAACGGCCCCCACTCCAGCGTAAGCACCCGTGGTCATGAACTTGAGATCACTCATCTCACTCTCCGGAAAGTAGGTTGTATAAGGGTCAGTCATGTCGAGCATATTGTCGATGCCCCCCTTGATGGTTTTCTCGGGATTGAGCGTATCCACATAGTACAGGTCTAGTTCCTTGTATACGGAATTGAAGATATCCAGATTTTTGGAAATCAGGAAGTCATGCGATTCCTTGCTCGCCTGTTTGGTATCCTTCTGTGAAGAAGACTGGGCTGCAAAGCCGCCTTGTGTGAAGAAGCATGCCAGCAATGCCAGCAAAATAAACTTCTGTTTGAATTTCATATTTGTTGTTTCTTAAAAATATCAATATAAAAACGCTGCGTCTCAGTTATTATTTTCAACGGACGCTGGGGTCTTGCTCTTCTTCATTTTCTGGATAAAGGCAAGCGCATCGAGGGCCATCTCCTTATTGGCAGGTTCGGTCAGCATCTGCATGAACACCGACTGGGCCATATCCAGTTTGTTTTTGTAGATAAGCATAAACCCATGCCTGCGCCGCAGAAAGTTGACATAATCACCATCTTCTTGGCTCAGACTGCCATCTTTGTCATATTTGGCCTTCATCTTTTTTAATTCTGACTCAATGACAAACATGGCACGGATGTCTCGACTGCTGACCATACTGTTGATAAAGGTCTCGATATATGGAATGTTGTCGTTGGCACTTATCATATTCAGATAATAAATAGACTGGGGATAAAGCCTCAGACGGGCATAGCAGGAACCAAGACAATAGATGCAATCGAACATGATTTCATCCTCCTTGTCTGTCGATGACTCTTCCAGCCACTTGGCTTTCAATCTTTTATATACATCCAAAAATACGGAGATAGCCAATGCGTAATTTTTTTTCTTCATCAAGTCCTTGGCTATGAAGTAATGCCAAGCAACATCGTACGACATTTCAAACAGCATGGAGTTCTGCACATCCGAGAGTTCATTGCGGCGACCAGCCTTTACCTTATCCATGGCATCCTGCCGTAGATAATTGAACTCCGCCAGTTTTTCCTTGGGGTCCACACTGTCGGCCGCAAACAGCAGATTCCAGGTCTGACTCTTGATAGGCAAAGCGGAATGCGGGAGAAAGCGAAAACAAGGAGGTATGGTAATGCTCATACGCACATATTTCGACCCTTCCACATTACTCTCACCACGCACATGCAACAGAATGGAGGTCTCGGAGGGGCACTCATTCAGGTCTGGCTGCTTGGGTTCATAATCCACAACCAGTGAGTATTGCCGTTCATCGTATTGGGTCAGACGTTCATCCGTTCCCTCGTAATCAAGGTGATGGATAAGGTCAAAATTCCACATTTCATCCTTATCTGTCAGTTGTGTGGGCAAGTTGTTGCGCATTCCATCCACCCAACACACCGAGTTCAGTTCATCCTTCTGTATGGTTGTCAAGTTGTTAAGCAAAAAGCCGAGCGATATGGAAAACAGATGTTCATCGGAACGCAGAGTTTCAAAGTTAGGCTGGGATTCAAACTCCAATTCTCTTACCATCCATTCATCTTTGTCGCTCACAGCAGGTGCTTCGTCCCCATCATTTTCATCGTCCCCTCCATTATCATTTTCCTTGGCCTCCTCTGTCGCCTTCTCCTCTTCCACATCTTCTTCCACATCTTCAGCCTCATCCGATTCTTCCCCTACTTCGGTTGCGTCAGCAGAGACTGCATTTTCCTCTCCCTTTTCGTCAGA
>CALMUD010000093.1 GCA_937872735.1 uncultured Bacteroidales bacterium | reverse complement strand
TTACTCGGCTGCCTTGTCAGCTTTCTTAGCTGCTTTCTTGCTAGCCTTTTTGCAAGCTTTCTTGCTCTTCTTGCTAGATTTCTTCTCGGCTTTCTTGTCTGCCTTCTTGTTAGTTGTTGCAGTTGTCTGTGCAGCGTTGTTTGCAGATGCCTCTGCAGCGTTTGCTGCGATAGGAGCCAATACCAATGCAGCCATCATTGAGGCTACGATCATTAATTTCTTCATGTTCTTTAATTTTTTAAACCTTTAGTTATCTTTTCGTTTTCTCTTATTTCTTTTGACACTTCAAAGATAGCCACTTGATACGCTCCTTGAAGTTAGAAATCCGTTAGAAAATAATTAGAAAGGTATTAGAAAATATGGAATATACATATTATACTGACAATCAAAAATATAGTATATTCATATACTAGGATACAGATTCATTCTGTGCCAATTTGGAGTTCAGAGAAATACTGAAATCGGTAGCACCAGGCTGGGATGTAAATGATATGTTTCCCTGGTGCAGCTCTATTATCTTGTGGGTCAAAGACAACCCTATACCGTTGCCATCGGCAAATGTATGGTTGGCACCTCTAAAGAACGGAGTGAACAACTTTTTTTGGTCTTCTGCATTGATGCCTATACCTTTATCTATAAAATCAAGAACCACATTATCCCCTTTCTGCGATATATTCACCTCACAAGCCTTGTCCTCTGAAAATTTGCAGGCATTGTCGAGCAGATTGGCAAAGGCGACACCAAGCAAATATTCGTTTCCCCTGACTGTCACCATACTGTCATCTATCATATCGGCATCAAAATTGAGATGAATATTGTAATCGGGATGGGCCTTTTGCTCCTTGCAACAAGCCTCCAACAGTATTTCGTCAATACGCACATTGTGCATCGCTATATCGGCTGGTGCATAGTTGGCCTTGGCCAAATCGAGCAAATCATTTGACAATTTGACGATGCGGCGGCTGTCACCCAACACTGAATCCACGGCCCGCTTATAATCATCTTCCGACTTGCATTCCTGCTTGGTTAGTTCCAGCTCTGCGATGATGGCTGACAAGGGGGTGCGGAGTTCGTGAGAGATGTTGTATACAAACTGCCGCTGGGCATCAAACGACTGTTTGAGCTGAGCCAGCATATTGTTGAAGGTGACTGCCAGTTTGGCCAACTCGTCTTTGCCATTGCCTTCATTGATGGGTGTATAATCGTGCAAATCGGTAATGGCCGACACCTCATCTATCATGTGACTTACAGGAGCAAAAGCTTGGCGGGCCAATACTCTCAGGGCTATGATAAGGGCCAGCAATGTCACCACAAATGAGATGGCAAAGGCGTTGCGCATGGCTTTGCGGCGGGCTATGCCTGCCACATCTGTTCCCATGGCTATCACTTTATATTGGCATTTTTCACCCTGACGCGTAAAGGCGCATATCTGCATTTGACCGAACCACGTGTTGTAAAGATTGGTTTCATCCAGTTTGTCAAACAGAAACTGTCGCTCGGCATCCGGCAAATGACTGCGGTCCCAATAGACAAGACCTCCACACTCATTCCAGATAGTGACTTGTGGTTCCATTGCCACTGGCATATTATCATCTATCAGGTGCAGAATATCCGGGTCTATCGTTTCTCCATCTATCATATCCACCTTGACGGTCGCCTTCAAATGCAGACGGTCAAAATAATCTTTCACACTCTGCTTTTGGTAATACTGGAACATGACCACTATAAACGAAAGCAGTATGAGACCAAAGATGCTCGAGAAGGCGAGCGTCAGCCTATTTTGTATTTTCATCTTTCAACATGAAACCCATACCGGGCTTGGTTAAAATCAGTTTGTCATCAAAAGCCTTATCTACTTTTCGCCGTAAATAGCTGATATACACATCTATGAAATTGGTACCCGTATCAAAATCCGTATTCCACACTTTTTCCGCTATCTCGTTTTTGGACAGTACCCTTCCTTTGTTTTCCATCATATAGGCAAGGAGGTTAAATTCCTTGGGGGTCAAATCTATTACAGTTCCGCCTCTTGTCACTGTCTTTTGGTCGAGGTCCATCTGCAAGTCCGCCACTGCCAACTGCCGCTCCGACGGGTGCTGATTGGCCCTGCGCAACACCGTACGGATGCGAGCCAATAGTTCGCGCATCTCAAATGGCTTTACCATATAATCGTCGGCTCCGGCATCCAGACCATCCACCTTATCATCGGTGGTGCCAAGTGCGGTAAGCATAATAACGGGATATAAGGGTTCAGATGCTTTCACTTTTTTGCAAAGGTCTATGCCGTTCATCTTTGGCAGCAGCACATCGGTCAGCACCAAATCGTAACGGTTTTTCTGGGCCTCCGTCCAGGCCGACTGGCCATCGCCACGCACGGTTACCGAATAGCCGCCATCCGAAAGTCCTCTGCGGATAAGATCAGCCATCCGCTCATCATCTTCTACCACCAAAACTGATGCAGTTTCCATTTTTTCTAATTTAAAAAGTTCCGAAAAAATTCAGGGCAAGAGTTTTATCTTACTTTATGATTCGCCACTTCTGCTGCCTTTTTTTTCGGTCTTCATTACGATAACGCAAAATCAGGTCAAGACATTGTGCCTCATCAAAACCCCGTTCCTGCGCATAATAGTGCGCCAGCAGCCTGAAAAACTCTTCATTGCCACATAGGCGGGCAAAGTTATGACAACCTGTCGGCATATCCACAGTTCCAAAATGCATTCGGTTGATGTCTACCAGCGAGAAGTGATAGCCATCTTCTTTTTTTTCAAACAAGATATTGCCTGGCGAATAATCCACATGCAATATCTGAGACTCGTGCAGCCGAGCCGAATACCGTGCGAAGGCCTCTATCAAGTCAAGTTTGCCTTCATTGGTGACATCCAAATCCAGAAAGGTTCGCATGATGCCTGGCATATCACACTGGATACTGACAAAATAGGAAGCACGCAAAAGTCCGAACCGGCGGCACTCAATATAGGCCACCGGCTCGGGGGTTTCCACACCCCTTCGGCGCACTTCCATGGCGTATTCATAGGCACGGCGGGCCTTGGTCGGCCGCAAAAATGAATAGATTATCTGATTTATAAATATAGGTATATGGTAAGACTTGACATTCAGCCTGAACCCTTCCTTTTCAAACACTTTTATCACATTTCTTGCCTGATAAACGGTCTGGCCGGCTGTGGCAAAGGAGTCTGGCAATTGGTTGATAAAATCAGACAGTCGGGAAAATTTGGGATTCAGTATTACCTTATTCATATTGCTCCTGATTTATTCGTTCAGCATTTCTTTTTCCAATATCTGGAAATCCTCCTTTTTACAAATCTTGGCACAAGGCAACTGCGCGTCGTGAGGAAAAATAATCCATTGGCCTTCTTTGACGGCCTCCTCCAGCATCGACTGTTTGCCTGCCAATGCAGTCAACGGATCAATGTCATGAGCATCCAGCCAATCCAGTGATAAATGGGCAGAAGTGGGTATCACATCTCCCGCAAACACATAAGTTCGGTCTCCTGCTGTAATATAAGGAACAATTTGTGCCTTCGAATGGCCATCAACAAGACGGAGTTGCACTCCTTCGCATAAATCAAAGTTCTCTTTTATAACATTCAGTTTGCCTTTTTTAAAAGCCTCCATCACATCTGCCGGTATCATCATATAGCGTTCCCTCTCATTGGGATTGAGCATGGTTTTCCACTGTTCCTCACCAACATGCACCATGGCATTGGGAAAAGTGAGACAAAGGTCCTGACCGTCCAACGAGGTACAGCCACCACAATGTTCAAAATGGAGATGGGTAAGCACCAAATCTGTTATGTCAGAACATTTGTAACCCATGGGAGCCAACAGTTCATCAAAATTTTTCAATTCCGAGAATCCGAAAGTTGCCATCACATCGGCATGCTTGATGCCAACCCCGGCATCTATCATAATCAGTCGGTCTGCGGTTTTTACCAACAACGAGCGCATCACCAGTCGGCACCTGTTATCAGCGTCTGCCGGATAGGCCTCTTGCCAAGCCATCTTAGGAGCCACTCCAAAAAGAGAGCCTCCATCATATAAAAAAAAACCGTTTTTTATGCTACATAGCATCATTTTATTGTAATTTTGCACAAAATTAACAAAGTTAGTTCAAGTGACAAACAAGGAATGACTTTATTTAAATTTGGCTACTAAATAAACGATGATAGCATGGATTATTTTAAATTACTAGGCGGTCTGATTCTTCTGATAGCTGCAGGTGAATATCTGGTAAGTGCCTCCAGCGGCATCGCCAAGCACTTCAAATTGCCATCTCTTATAATAGGTATGACCATCGTGGCTTTTGGAACTTCGGCTCCAGAACTGCTTGTCAGCACGGTGGCAGGACTGAATGGACATCCTGCCATTGCGCTGGGCAATGTGACGGGTTCCAATGGTGTAAACGCGTCTCTCATCATTGGAATTACGGCGCTGATTTGTCCGTTCTATGTCTCACGACAGTCCATCACGACCGATTCCATGTTCATGTTTTTCATTTCCGCCATCATGATTCTGTTCGGCTATACAGGGGGATGTATATCCCGCATCGAGGGAGCATTAATGCTGCTGCTGCTGATTGCATTCACTGCTTGGTCCATTAAGAAAGCAATGGCCACCCCTGCCCCCGCTACTCCCGAAAGTGAAACTTTGCAAAAGCAGGAGAACGAAAAGAAAGAACGCAGTTTGTGGCTCAACATCGTGATTGTAATTGTTTCTCTGGTAGGATTGAGCATCGGTGCTGATTTCATGGTTGACGGTGCCACCAATCTGGCCAAGAGCTGGGGCGTATCCGAGCGATTCATTTCGGTGACCATCGTGGCCATTGGCACCAGCCTACCTGAGCTGACGGCTTCTATCATTGCAGCCATAAAAAAAGAGCCGGATCTCTGCATTGGCAATATTATCGGCTCCAATATATTCAACGTTGGCGCGGTGCTGGGCGTCGCCACCATGCTGTCGCCAATCGACTTCAATGCGGCAGGGGGCGAGGCCAATGTCACACTGCCTCAATTCCTTACCGACTCCGTATGGATGTTCGGCTTTGAATTGCTGCTGCTGGTGGGCATGATAAATGTGACCAACAATTTTTCTTTATTCAAGAAATCAGGAAAATTCACCAGTTTCTTTTGTGTCGAGAACGGATTGGTGGGTCGCATCTGGGGTGTCTGCGCAATAGCACTCTACGTTTTCTACGTTTACTTGTTGCTGATCAATGACTAGGCTTAAAACATAAGGACCTATGGCTCAAAACGAGGACAAAGAAAAACAACGTACCGACAAACAGATGAAACTGGACTGCCGGTATATGAGGATGGCCAGAATATGGGCAGAAAACTCCTACTGTTTACGGCGGAAGGTGGGTGCCCTGCTGGTAAAGGACAAAATGATAATTTCGGACGGTTACAACGGGACTCCTTCCGGGTTTGAAAATGTATGCGAGGATGAGAACGACCATACCAAACCATATGTGCTGCATGCCGAGGCTAATGCCATAACCAAAGTGGCAAGGTCGAACAACAGCAGTGAAGGTGCCACCCTTTATGTCACATCGTCCCCTTGCATCGAATGTGCCAAACTGATTATTCAGGCGGGCATCAGACGCGTGGTCTTTTCGGAGTATTACCGCGACACCGACGGCATCGACTTGCTCAACAGAGCAGGAATTGAAACCTTGCTGATTGGACCGTTGCAACAATGACTATAATTATACACATAACACGAAATAGAGATGAGCAAGCTACATTCTTGCATTTGATTGATATAACAAAATGAAAAAATTCACTTTTATTTACCCGATTTTACTTGCAATCGCTGCCATTATCGGAATCCAGATAGGCATACATCTGACTAACAGTCAGCGCCAGAAACTGGACCTGATAAACAACGACACCATGGGGATATCCCCCAATGACAAAATAAGCACACTGTTGGACCTGATCAACACGCAGTATGTTGATACGGTGAACACAGATTCATTGACTGATTCTGCCATCTCTGCCATGCTGGCGGAGCTGGACCCTCATTCTGTTTATCTGCAAGCCTCCGACCTGCAAATGGCGGATGACGACCTTGAGGGTTCCTTCAGCGGTGTCGGCGTCCAATTCAATATTGAGGAGGACACTGTCGTGATATCTAATGTTATAAGCGGCGGTCCCGCTGACAAAATGGGAATACGTGCCGGAGACCGTATAGTGACGGTGGACGGGAAGAATTTCACGGGAAAAATAATCACCAACGATTATGTCATAAAGAAGTTAAGAGGCAAAAAAGGATCTAAAGTCAAACTCGGAATACGGAGAAACGGCAACCAGAATTTAATCTCTTTCGCCCTTACCCGTAACGACATTTCGGTAAGCAGTATCGACGCCTCTTATATGATTGTTCCTGGAACTGGATATGTCAGAGTAAACAAGTTTGGCGAAAACACTTACACTGAATTTAAGCAATGTCTGGACAACCTGCGCAAACAAGGGGCTAAAAAATATATCATCGATTTGCGTGACAATGGCGGAGGTTATTTGGAATCAGCCACGCGAATGATCAATGAATTCTTGAAAAAGGGACAACTGATTGTCTATACCAAAGGACGGGATGGCCGCGAAAACACCTTTGCCGATGGCACTGGCAGTTATCAGAAAGAGCCTCTCACCATCCTGATTAATGAATGGTCAGCTTCTGCCAGCGAGATTTTTGCAGGTGCCATGCAGGATAACGACCGTGCTACCATCATTGGCCGCCGTTCATTCGGAAAAGGTCTGGTTCAACAGCAGTTCAACCTCAGCGAAAATTCTGCTGTGCGCCTCACTGTGGCCCGCTACTATACGCCTTCGGGACGCTGCATTCAGAAACCTTATAAGGACGAAAGCAAATACACTGATGAAATCATGAGCCGTTACCTCAATGGCGAGATGGATGACCCGACAAAATATCACCACGACAAAAACGAGAAAACATATAAGACAATCAAAGGACGTACCGTTTATGGCGGCGGAGGCATCACACCTGATAAGTTCATCGGCATAAAGCTCAAGGGAACAAACTCCTACTACCAGCAGCTGTACGATGTCGCCCTCTACGATTTCTCATTCTTCTACACCGACCACAACCGTAGTGTGCTGGCAAAAATCAAAGACAGAAAAGCAATGGAGGACTACCTCAACAGCCAACATATCGAGGTCTTGCTGGCCCAATATGCACAACGCAAAAATAAAATCAGAATCAATCCTTATATGCTGGCCCAGTCAAAGGATCTGATCAGAAACAAGCTCAACGCCTGCATCATTCGCAACTTCTTTGGCGACAATGGCTTCTTTGCCACTCTCAACGAGGACGACCCTACAGTGGCTGCAGCTATGGGTAAATAACTGAAAAACAAAATATTGATAAGGCAGCAAGAAAACGCCGCACTAAAATATTTGGAAAAAAGGAAAAGAAACACTACTTTTGCAGTGTTTAAGAGAGAACAGAAAGAGTTCCGGCTTCGGTCGGAATTCTTTTTGTTATATATCGATTGGAATTAATATCTAAAAACAATAAAGCAATGGCAGGAACGTATGTATCCCAAGAGGGATTGAACAAAATGGTGGAGGAGCTGAAACACCTGGAAACAGTTGAACGCCCTTCTATTTCAAAACAGATTGGCGAGGCCCGCGATAAGGGTGACTTGTCAGAAAATGCAGAATACGATGCGGCTAAAGAGGCTCAAGGCCTTCTGGAATCACGCATCGCAATTCTGAAAGAAAAAATTGCTGATGCAATTGTCATTGACGAATCAAAGTTGTCGACCGACAAGGTACAGATACTTAGCAAGGTACAAATCAAGAACACCAAAAATGGGGCTGCAATGACCTATACACTGGTTTCTGAGTCTGAGGCGAACCTGAAGGAGGGCAAGATTTCAATCAAAACCCCTATTGCCCAGGCTTTACTGGGCAAGAAGGTGGGTGACATCGTTGAGGTGAAAGTGCCCGCCGGCAAGATTCCTTTTGAAATCATGAACATATCACTTTCATAATACCTGAGAGGGCACGTCGTTACGTGCCCTCTCTCGTTTCCTCCTATTTCCGCTTTACAGCCTATTTGATATTGATACCATAAAAACTGAAATACCGAAATATAATCATGGCAACACTTTTCACTAAAATAATCAAGGGAGAAATCCCTTCATACAAGGTAGCTGAAGACGATAACTACTATGCCTTTCTTGATATCAATCCTCTGAAAAAGGGACACACACTGGTGATTCCGAAAATCGAGGATGACTATATTTTCAATCTGGACGACAAGACGCTGGCTGGACTGATGCTTTTTGCGAAAAAGGTGGCTTTGGCCCAAAAGAAAGCTATTCCTTGCCAACGCATCGGTGTGGCCGTATTGGGTATGGAAGTACCTCACGTTCACATTCATTTGGTTCCTCTCGACAATGAGAAAGACCTCAATTTCAGCAACCCGAAATTGAAACTGAGCGATGAGGAAATGAGCGAAATCGCAAAAAAAATAAGCAACAAAATAGGCAAATAAAATATTTGCCAACGCCTGCCGAGGCCTCCTCTTACAGCACCCCATGACGCGCTTTTTCCGTTACTTTCAGATGACTCAATCACAGAACGACGATGCCAACAACAACCCAGAATAGTCAACAGACACAAGCCAAGCATCAGGCGCAAGGCAATGCCGACGCTAAAACGCACAATAACTCAACGCTGCACCAAAATACTGCAAAATCCAAAACTAAAACAAATGGAAATGCAGATAATGGCGGCCAGCAGCAGTCGTCATCCGCTGTCTCACAACAGCATGACCACACTAAAAACATATCCGAAGGCTCGTCCAGACAAAAAATTTCTGCATCTGGTGACAGCCTTCATATCCATACCGAAGCTGTCGACACTTTTTATCTGTCAGCTCGCGATTGGCCTGCATGCATGATGCAGCCAGCCTACCTCGACAGCAGTCTGAAGTCTGAAAAGATTGTCCCCCCCTCCATTCTTCAGAAACCCACCTACCAGCCCAAAACAGACGAGGAGATAGCCTTTGACAATCTCATGAAACAGATTCTTGACGTAAACAACGTCAAGCCTATCTATGGCCCAAAGACTACCATAAAGAAAATGTCGCTTCGGAAACTGTATGCAGGATTTGAGGGGAAACCCCGTATTGATGCCATTCAAAACCGCATCTGGTTCACACCGATGATTTTTGTGGCTTTCATTCTGCTTGGATTGGTATTTTCTCTCCGTAGCAAGGCGCTGTTCCAGGATATCAAGGATTTTTTTGGAATCAATCATCGCAGGTCCGTTTCTGACGCGCCCCGCGAAAGTCATACCCGCTATCACTTTGCTTTGGTGCTGGTAGGTCTGTTCAACATCTCAATGCTGGCCTTGTTCGCTGTCGTACGCAATTCGCCTATCCACACTACTTCCTACGAGATATCATTAGCTGCATTTTTCGCAATAACCGGTTCTTACATCCTGTTCAAGGAGGTGGTTATCTTCTTTATGGGATATGTGTTTATCGGATTTGACGAAAGCAAAATGTGGTCAAGAGCCTTTTTGTTCCTCATAGAAGGCTTGGGCATATTGTTGTCACCTTCCATTCTGTGCCTATCATTCGCGCCCAGCTTTTTGTCCAACATAGCCATCGGATTGGGCTTGGTTATTGTGGCTTTGGCTGAATTGACACTGATAATGCACCTTTTGATTCATTTTTCTAAATTCAGATTTTCCTTTCCGTATTTGATTTTGTATCTTTGCACACTAGAAATATTACCCGCAATCGCATTGATATTAGGGTATATATATGCGGTTGAAATGGTATAAAAGAATCAGAAACAATGCAGAAAATCAAGAAGATTTTATTATCCCAGCCAAAACCAACGGCGGACAAGTCTCCTTATTTCGACATCGAAAACAAGGACAATGTAACTATTGACTTCAAACCTTTCATCAAGGTGGAGCCTATAGCTGCTAAAGAATTCCGTCAACAAAAAATCAACATTTTGGATTATTCGGCAGTGATATTCACCGCCAAGACAGGAATTGACCATTTTTTCAGACTGAGTGAAGAAATGCGCATCCAGGTTCCTGATGCCATGAAGTATTTCTGCATTTCTGAATCTGTCGCTCTTTATTTGCAAAAGCATATCCAATACCGCAAACGTAAGATTTTTTTCGGCAACGGTGTCATTGACGATTTAATTTCTGTCATCTCCAAACATCCTGAAGAAAAGTTTTTGGTTGCGGTTTCCGATGTCCACGATAAAAACAAATGTGTCCATCAGAAAAAAGACATCATCGACTATATGGAGGAGAGCAAGTTGACTTACACGAAAGCGGTAATGTATAAAACCGTCAGTGTAGACTTGTCAGCCGACCCTGAATTTCCGTTATATGACATGCTGGTTTTTTTCAGTCCATCGGGCATCAACTCCTTATTCCAGAACTTCCCCGACTTTAAGCAAGAGAACGTGAAGATTGGCTGTATGGGTCCTGCCACCATCAAAGCTGCCACTGACAGAGGTCTGACAGTGGATGTGCAAGCTCCCACCCCTGAGAATCCTTCCATGTCATCGGCTTTGGAAAATTTCATACTGAAAAACAATAAAGGCAAATAACAGCCTTACTAAATGCACGGTTCTCTCATCTTCCAATGATGGAATCAAAAATACAAACCAGAAGGAATGGAAGAAAGGAAAAACACATTTCCCAAACGGGAACATCTCTGTGGCGATGCTGTCATATCCACACTGTATCACGAGGGGAAATCCTTTCTGTCTTACCCCGTAAAGGTAACCTACCTGCTGGTCGATGATTCCGAACCCGTCCGTTGTCTGGTATGGGCGCCAAAACGCAAATTTAAACATTCGGTTGACCGGAATAGGGTCAGACGCCAGTTGAGAGAGGCTTATCGCAAAAACAAATATCCATTGATTGACGCTGCCAACGCTTTGGGTAAAAGTTTGCACTTCTCCATGATTTACATCGATGATAAACTTTTGCCATCGTATATAATCGAAAAGAAGTTGAAGGTGGTAATTGATAAACTTATCAAACAGATGAAATGACAATAGGTTTCATCGTCCGAAAAATATTTCTGCTGCCGGTCTTTTTCTATCGGCAGTGCATTTCGCCATTCACGCCTCCTGTGTGCCGTTTCACCCCCACCTGCTCACAATATACGGTAGAAGCTGTAATGAAGTACGGCATAATTAAGGGAGGATGGTTGGCCATAAAACGGATATCACGCTGTAGGCCAGGCGGAGGCAGTGGATACGACCCGGTTCCGTAATAACAGAAACGAATTCAATTCTATAAACAAAAAAGAGACCTTTTACAAGGTCTCTTTTTTGTTGTTTATCTGTTTGCAATCTAATTCCATTTTTGCCATCGAATGGCAGGAGTCGTATCAGAAGGGGTCAATGGAACCCCCACGGGAGCCGTAGCAGCCTTTCCCGACTTCAATCGATAAGAGATACCAATTTGGAACGTGTGATAGCGCAGGCGGCCTAAATCACCCGAATTATCCACATCGGTCAGGTCAGCATTGTAGCGATATTGGAAACCTAAAGACAAGACATCTGTCAGTTGGTACCGGGCCATCACACCACACAACAGTCCCACTGTATTGTCAAGTTGCTGGAAATCCTTTTCAAATGGATAAGAGGCAGACTCCGAATTGATTAAATTGAAATGCAATCCAGCCAAAAGCCCCACTGACAACTTTGGAATTACCGGGTACTGCAATGTGGCATAAACTGGTACCGAAAAGTAACGTAACCTGACGTTGAAGGTCCCTTCATTCTGAGGCTTGACCTTGAATCCCAACGATTCAAAACCCAGTCCCATATCTGCCCTCAAGTAGTCGTTAAACAGGTATCCAGCCTGCACTTCAGGATACAATCCTGCCAATGTGCGATAATCATAATTACCCGCATCCTGGTTGGTTGACGATAGGGATGCACCTGCCGACACACCCACCTCAAATTGCGCCATCAACACTGACGGCACCAAAAACAGGAAAAAAGAGAAGCACCATTTCTTCATAAGAGTTCCTCCACTGTCGTTTTATTTTTTATTGAATGAATATCAGGCAACCATCACCTTTATACCCAACTTGCGCACCCCTTCCGCTATTCTGTCGAGTTCCTCGTTGGTCAATTTTTCCAGATTGGGTACTGGGGTATCCCTGTCAACCTGATAGACCATCACCTCTTTGGGATGCGTCTGACGCACTGCTTCTGTCCATGCCGCCACCTCTTCCGGGGTGGTATTATCAACCACTTGCCCGTTGATGTTTCCCCTCAAAAAAATAGTCTGCATGATGAAATCTCCCTCAAATCGTTTCAGCAATTCAATTTGCCGTTCCACCGAAAATTTTGGCTGTTTGGGTCCATCTATCAGACGGGCTGTGGCATCAATACCCGAATCCAATTTCAAGATATTGTTGTCCACCATTTTAAGGGCCTCCACCACCGACGGATTATCTATCATCGTTGCATTTGACAACACACTGATTTTTGCATTAGGACAAAATTGGTTCCGTATCTCTATGGTATCTTCTATAACGCCCTTGAAATCGGGATGCAAGGTGGGCTCACCGTTACCGGCGAAGGTAAACACATCAAGCTTCAGTCCTGTATCCGCCATTTCTGTCAATTTAGTCTCCAAAGCTTTCTTCACTTCCTGCCTGGTAGGCACATGGGCACCTTCCACCAATTTGGTAAAACCGCACTCGCAATAGATACATTCAAATGAACATACCTTCTGATTGACAGGCAAAAGATTGACGCCCAACGATAGTCCTAAACGGCGACTATGTACTGGGCCATAAGCGATACTTCCATAAAGAATTGTTGACATAGATATGAATTTTAAAATCAAAGCCGCTGTTTGTTGCTGTTTACCATACTGATGGCCTGAGCCCTAAGCGAACGCGGCAATTCCACTTTCCGGGCACAAAGGCTGTTGAGCCACTCCGCCACCTCGTGCGGTTTCAGTGTAAGCAGCACTTCTCTAAATTGGGATATTTCCGTTTCCGTATAGTCATCCGGAGTCCTTCCCTTGTAGTCATCCAATTCCTCATCCTCATAATATTCCACTTTCTCTTCTCCAACCCGTTTATTGCAGATTGTCTGCAACCCACAGCCCGCCTCAGCACAATTTTCTGTATCGTATGCGGTAGTGATTTTGGGTTCTGCTTTTGGCTTATTATGCGATGATTGGTAATTGACGATTGACAAAAACAGTCCAATAACCAATAGAACTACCAGTAAACCAACAGTTATCATAAATAAGCTATTACATTAATCAAATGAGTACTGTTGGAACCTTTCACCAGGACGGTGGCTTTTTCTATCGAATTTGTCTTTACATACGCTATCAATTCGTCCACGTCCTTGAATGTGTGCATACCTGATGTTGCCACTTCCGCAAAACAATCACCCACAAGATAAACCTGTTTGAATCCGTTCTGACTGATGAGATCTACTATTCCTTGGTGTTCTTTGCGGCTGTCGGCTCCCAATTCTCGCATATCGCCTATTATCAAAGTCTTATTGTCAAAATCCATATTGACAAAGTTCTTGATAGAGGCGGCCATACTGGTCGGGTTGGCATTGTAGGCATCTATGATTAGCTTGTTCTTGCCCGTCTCCTTAAATTGGGACCGGTTGTTGCTCGGCACATACGAGGCAATAGCATCTATCACATCAGCTTCAGGTACGCCGAAATAAGTTCCGACAGTAATGGCAGCCATCACATTCTCGAAATTATAATCACCTATAAGGTGTGTATTGATGACTTTCCCCATCCATTCTACCGTAAGGAATGGCGCTGCCGATACCAGACGGGCATGAACGAAATTGGAGTCCGACTTGCCGTATAAGATGGAGTCCAATCCAGCCGAAATGGATGTCAAAACGGGATTGTCCGCGTTGCGAAACACTTTTCCACCTCGTGCACGAATGAAATCATACATCTCGCCTTTGGTCTTGATGACACCCTCGTAGGAGCCGAAACCCTGCAAATGGGCTCGCCCAATATTGGTTATCAACCCGAAATCAGGCTCAGCTATATCCACTAACATCTTTATGTCACCAGGATGGCTGGCTCCCATTTCCACCACTGCCAGCTGGTCATCCTTGGCCAGACCGAGCACCGTAAGTGGCACTCCTATCTGATTATTCAGATTGCCCTGTGTATAAAGGATTTTGAACTTGCGTTGCAATACGGCCGATACCAATTCCTTGGTGGTCGTCTTCCCGTTGGTACCTGTGATGCCCAGCATCTTGGTCCCCAATGTCCGGCGATGCAGCAATGCCAGATGCTGCAACATCAGCAGACAGTCGTCTACCAGATAGGTAGTCTTTCCGTCGGCGTATTTAGCCTCATCCACAATAGCATATTTGCACCCTTTTGACAGTGCGTCTGCCGCAAAGGCATTACCATCAAACGATGCGCCTTTCAAGGCAATGAACATGGAACCTGCTGGGCAATTACGGGTGTCGGTGGTCACACCACCTTCACACTGCAAATATAATTTATAAACATCTTCTGTACTTAAAGCCATAACTATAAAAACTTGACGTATGATTATAAAAAAACCCCCAATTAAAAAACTGGGGGTCTATAAAATATCAATTGAATGAATTATCGATCATCATCCTCAGGTCCGACCTTACTCATAGCGCAACGGAAACCGATATCACTACGAGACTGAGTCTGTTCCAGATAACGTCTCTGACCAGGATTCAACCAGTATGCGCGATCTTTCCAAGAACCACCTTTGTAAACACGTACAGTGTTGGAAATCTTGGTAGTCAACCAAGACTCAGGATCAGCTGTGCCATCTGGGTCATACATCTTAGCAGTTGCAGTTTCTCCTATCAATGTGTTGTCCTTCCAGTTGCTCATACCACTCTGAACATCACCATCCTTAAAGTTGCGGACATCCAGTTTTGCATATTTGTCCATGTGAGCAGAGTCTGCATCAATCTTGAATACGACACGGCCGTAATCATCAATCTGAGGAAGTCTTACTTCTTGTCCATCTACAGTATTTGAATCCATGGCTGGAGTAACATATTCATTACCACGGAAAGGATTGTATTCCTGCTCATCATCGCTCGTAAGCTGACGATAAACATCAAGAACCCACTCATTTACGTTTCCTGCCATATTGTACAGACCAAATTCGTTAGGGAAGAAAGCGTCAACTGGTGCTGTGATGGTAGCCTTATCATTCAGCTGACCACCCATACCCATCATATCGCCTCGGCCACGAACGAAGTTGGCATTCATTTGGCCACGGAACTTCTTCTCAGGGTTTCTCATCTGGTGACCATACCAAGGATAAATTTTCTTCTCCTCATAATTTTCCTCACCTTCTACAGTGTGTGTACCATAAGCAGCATATTCCCATTCTGCCTCGGTTGGGAGACGGAACTTTGGCAACATGATACCGTCTGACATATCAGTCTTACGGGCATTGCCATATACGTCCTTCATTGGATGCTTGCCTTCAGTTGGCTTGTAGTCACCCTTCTGAATATACTTGTCCGTATTGAATACCTGATTATTCTTGATATCAGCAGTATCTGTGTTGCCCTTCAGAGCCTGGAAATCAGGATACTGAATAACGCCTGCATCTACCATTCGTTTCTCATTCACACGGTCAGAACGCCAAGTACAATAATCCATGGCCTGTTCCCAGCTCACACCTACTACTGGATAGTAGTTATAAGCCACGTGAGAATAATAATAGTCGAGGTATGGCTCATTATAGGCCATTTCCTCACGCCATACCAACGTATCAGGATAACACTTCTGAACCAGCGCTGGTGTATTATGGAAAACCTGCTGCAACCAGTGCATATACTCACGCCAGTTCAGGTTACAGATTTCGTATTGATCCATATAGAATGAAGCAACTGTGACACGGCGAGGAATGTTGTTCCAATCGCCTATCACGTCTTCGATAACACGACCCATGGTGAATGTACCACCCTGTATAAAGGTCATGTCAGGAGGGGTGTCCTGATGGTATCCGTTTACAACCTGGAAACCACCGTTCTCCTTATCGTTGTATTTCCACCCGGTAACATTAGATTCCTGAGAATCCTTCAAAGACTTTTTACCACCGCAGGAAGGCAGAGAGCTTACCAACAGTAGCAAAGCAGCCAGCTTCAAAAGCTTTAAGTGTCTCATAGTACTTAAATTATGAATAAGATGATTATTTTTATACAAAAACCTTTTATCCGCCAGACATCCACAACAAGAAAAAAAATCAGTGAAAGCCGCTAAACCCATTGTGCATCCCGCTTACAAGCGGGTCATCGCAACGAATCCGGGTATTCACATCATCGTCTTGTCATTGTCTGACACCCTCTCAAAAATTAGTCTCTCTGAGAAAGCGAACAAAGATATATATTTTCTATCTTTGTAGAAACAAAAAACGAACAATTTTTTTAAATTTAATTTTTGGGGAAGAATTAGAATGTCATATACTACTCTTAATTGCAACGGAAAGTTATTGGATTTGTCATTGCCTATCGTGATGGGCATCATCAACATCACTCCTGATTCGTTTTTCAAGGGCAGCCGTTTTCAAGCTCATGATGACATATTGAGAAGGGCCGGACAAATCATCGAGGAAGGCGGACAAATTATCGATGTGGGTGGTTTCTCTACCCGACCTGGCGCCAACGAGGTCAGCGAGACTGAAGAAACGGATAGGATTGCCATGGCTGTCAGCTGTATAAGAGAGGTGTATAAGGATATCCCCATCTCCATTGACACTTTCCGGACCAAGGTGGCGGAGACTGGCATACAGGAAGGGGCCGACATCATTAATGACATTTCGGCGGGTATGATTGACGAGAATATGTTTGATGCTGTGGCGCGGCTAAAGGTCCCTTACATTTTAATGCACAATGTCAAAGGAGATTTGGCCACCATGCAAAAACAGACTTCATACCATAATATAACTGCTGACTTACTCCGCTTTTTCAGCGAGAAGGTAGATTTGCTGCGAACGAAAGGAGTCAACGATATCATTCTGGACCCCGGGTTCGGTTTTGCTAAAGACATTGAGCAGAACTATGAGCTGATGGCGCATCTTTCCTTGCTGAAGCAACTGGGGCTCCCTATGCTGGTCGGCATTTCCCGAAAACGCATGATTTGGCAACTGTTGGAGACCAATGCTGATGAAAGTCTGAACGGGACCACGGTTCTCAATGTGCTGGCTCTGCAACAGGGTGCCGACATTCTGAGGGTGCACGATGTAAAGGAGGCGGCTGAAGCCGTGAAGATTTTCCTGAAATATAAAGAAGGGGAAAGTGCTGGTACTGCCCCATCGGCAACCTATTTATAATGTATGCGATTTGAACTTAGATTAATCGACATTGTCGACATTTTTGTAGTAGCCTACATACTGTACAAGACTTACAAAGCCTTGCATGGCACAGCAGCCATTCGTCTGTTTGCCGGCATTCTGATATTCATCATTGTCTGGCTGGTTGTCAGCTTCGTTTTCCAGATGCAACTGCTGGGCGCCATTCTCAACCAGATTGTGAATGTGGGCGTCATTGCCCTGATTGTACTCTTCCAGGATGAACTGCGACAATTACTCACCATGATTGGCTCCCGCAACAATTTTTTGATGCGACAGATAGGCAAGACGCTGACCACTCACGATAATGTGATGCGCAACAGCGATATCATGCAAATTGTGATTGCCTGCAAAAACATGGCCAGGGGCAAGGTGGGGGCATTGATTGTGATTCCTAAGGATTTGGATTTACACCATATTGTAGCGACTGGCGAAAATATTGATGCCAGAATCAGTTCCCGACTGATTGAAAACATTTTTTTTAAAAATTCTCCTTTGCACGATGGGGCTATGGTTATCGGCAACAAGCGCATTGTGGCTGCTGGCTGCATTTTACCAGTCACTCACAATATGAATGTTCCTCCCGAATTGGGTCTGCGACACCGCGCGGCTCTTGGCATTACCGAGAAATCGGACGCAGGCACCATCATTGTCTCGGAGGAGACTGGCAGAATTTCGTGGGCTCAATTCGGAAAAATCGAAATCGGCATTTCCCAAGAAAAATTGGAAAACCATTTGTCTCAGCTAATAACGAACATCAATGATAAAAGCAACTAACATCAATAAGAGTTTCGGCAAACTGCATGTGCTGAAGGATATCAACATGGAGGTGCAGAAGGGGGAGGTGGTCTCCATCATTGGTCCCAGTGGCGCTGGCAAATCCACTTTGCTGCAAATCATAGGGACACTGAGTCAACCAGACTCGGGCGAGGTGATTATCAATGACAACAAGGTGCTACAGATGAAGGAAAAAGAATTGGCCCACTTCCGCAATCAGCATATAGGATTCGTTTTTCAGTTTCATCAGCTCCTACCCGAATTCACTGCTATGGAAAATATTATCATACCGGCTCTCATCGCTCATAAAAGCAAGGAGGAAGCTGAAGAGGAGGCGGCGAAATTGCTGGATTTTCTGAAAATAAGCGACCGTGCCAGCCACAGACCCAATGAGCTGTCGGGCGGCGAACGGCAAAGAGTTGCGGTAGCCCGTGCGCTGATAAATCACCCAGATGTAATTTTGGCCGACGAGCCTTCGGGCAGCCTGGACTCTGCCAACAAGGAGGAATTGCACCGTCTGTTCTTTAATTTGCGTGACCAATTTGGACAAACGCTGGTGATTGTGACTCACGACCATGACCTCGCTGCCATTTCCGACCGCGTTATCAACATGCAAGACGGCAAAATCGTGGAAAATGTATAATTTTTTTGGGATTGATATTTTTTGGTCTGACTTTTGCAAGTTGACTTAATAAAATAAAGAACAAACAAAAAGACAAAATGAACAAGAAATCAATTTTATATAAAGGTGCGATAGTAACCACGTTATTCGCCTGTATGTTCAGCTGCGAAGAACTTGAGAATGACTCTGAAACGGTAACGGGCCTGAAGTCGGCTCTTAAAGTCGGCATCGACACCGCAGCCCACGACTTGAGTCAGAAAGATGGATATCTGGCTGATGCTG
>CALMUD010000092.1 GCA_937872735.1 uncultured Bacteroidales bacterium | reverse complement strand
TGATCAAACAGCGAGATGGCCGGTCATGGGCAATTATCAGGGCAACAATTATCTGTCGTGCATAGTGGCGGCAACCAATGCGCTCAAAGAGTTTCCAGAGAGCATTTATCGCGAGGAACTTTCCTATCTTATTCTCAAAGCCAAATATCGCCAGGCTGTGGAGAGTGTTGCTTCCAAACAGAGCGACCGCTATCACGATGCCATAGACGAATATTATACATTCACGCAGGAATATCCTGACAGCCAGTACAAGAAAGAGGCGCTCGACCTACTGCAAAATGCGCAGAAGGCTACTGGAACAGCAACTTCGGCTGCTTCCACAGTCTCCACCGAAAAAGTTAATAAATAAAAGATTTTTTAATAGCATCTAATATGGATTATAAAAAATTGAATGCTCCTACCACTACCGTTACACGCGATATGAATACATTGTGTGGCGACAAAAACATTTATGAAATAGTAAATGTCATTTCCAGACGTTCTAATCAGATATCCATTGACATCAAGAACGAGTTGGACAAAAAGTTGCAGGAATTTGCCTCCATGAATGACAATCTGGAGGAGGTTTCAGAAAACCGGGAGCAGATTGAGATTTCCCGTTTTTACGAGAAACTGCCTAAGCCAACCCTGATAGCCACTCAAGAGTATATTGATGGCAAGCTGGTTTACCACATGGCAGGAGGCAAGCCAAAACTCAATTTTGACGAGGATTGAAAATAGACAGACCACCATTGTGGCCGACATCCCATATAAGATAAAAGAACGTCTCTACTGTACAAGTGTGGGAGGTCCCTTTATCTTTTTTTTTAGTTGTATTATCTAAAAACCGCAGGGCAGTCTATGTTGGAAGGGAAAAAAATATTGCTGGGAGTCACGGCAGGAATCGCCGCCTACAAGTGCGGAGAACTGGTGCGGGCGATGGTCAAGCAGGGAGCTGATGTCAAGGTGGTGATGACCCCCTTGGCGCGTCAGTTTGTGACGCCGCTCACTCTGGCCACCTTATCGCGTCATCCTATACTTGTGGATTTTTTCAATCCCGAGAATGGGGAGTGGAACAGTCACGTCAGTCTGGGAATGTGGGCCGATGCGTATCTCATAGCCCCCGCTACCGCCAACTCTCTGGCAAAAATGGCCAATGGGGTGGCCGACAATCTGCTGCTGACCACCTACCTCTCCGCCAGATGCCCTGTGTTTGTGGCACCCGCCATGGACCTCGATATGTATGCCCATCCATCCACCCGTCGCAATCTGTTGCAGTTACAGCAAGACGGAGTGCGCATGATAGACCCTGACAGCGGGTTTCTGGCCAGCGGATTGGAGGGAAAAGGGCGTATGGCGCAGCCCGAAGCCATAGTGGAGGTACTGGACCGTTATTTTGAATCGACGTCCGACCTGTCGGGCAAGACGGTCATGATAACGGCAGGACCCACCTACGAAAAGATAGACCCCGTGCGTTTCATCGGCAACTATTCGTCAGGAAAAATGGGATTTGCATTGGCTGAAGAGTGTGCGGTGCGGGGTGCCAAAGTGCTGTTGGTGGCGGGTCCAGTCGCCCTCACTACCACTCATCCGCATATAGAACGTGTGGATGTGGAGTCGGCAGCGCAGATGTATGAAGCGGCCGTCAAGGCCTCGGCAAAGGCCGATATGGAAATACTCTGTGCGGCGGTTGCCGATTATGCCCCTGCAGAATGTGCACAGCAGAAAATAAAGCGCGAAAAGACGGGCGCCATGTCCATCCAGTTGGAACCTACTCGTGATATAGCCGCCGAGTTGGGTCGTCGCAAGCGTCCTGGACAGTTGCTGGTGGGGTTCGCCCTTGAGACCAATGATGAAATGGAAAATGCCAAAGGCAAGTGCCAGCGCAAAAATCTGGATTTCATTGTGCTGAATTCCCTGAATGACCCTCATGCAGGTTTCCGTTTTGATACCAACAAAATCACCATTCTCGACAAGGATGGGGCAGTGCAGCCTTTTGAACTGAAAAGCAAAAAAGAGGTTGCCCGCGATATAGTCAATCATGCCGTAGAGGCTTTAAACAAAATGTGAATGAAACGTTTGTTCATCATCGTTCTGGTTATGTTCGCCGCAGGCTTTGTCATGCAGGCGCAGGAACTCAACTGTAGGGTGGAAGTCAATACAGACCAGGTGGCAGGCACCAATAAGGAAGTGTTCAATACCCTGCAAAGTGACCTCACTTCGTATGTCAATTCGCACAAGTGGACCAATGCCATGTTCAAGAACGAAGAGCGCATTGATTGTTCATTTATACTGACCATTGAGAGTGTGTCGGGCAATACCATGAAGGGAAATCTTCAGATACAGGCCAGCCGACCGGTGTATAATTCATCATATACCACTCCTCTTTTCAACTTCAAGGACAACAATTTCACTTTCTCGTATGCCCAGTACGACAAACTGGAATTCAATGAGAATGTGTATGAGTCCAACCTGATGTCCATCATCGCCTTTTATTCCTACATTGTCATAGGTCTTGATTTTGACAGTTTCAGCCGTTATGGGGGTGCCAAGTATTTTGAGACGGCAGAGACTATTGCCAATTTGGCCCGTTCGTCTGATGATGACGGCTGGAAAGCCTTTGACAGTGACAACAACCGTTATGCCCTTGTCAGCAATTATCTCGACAATACGCTTAAACCATTGCACGAAGTGGTCTATGACTATCATCGGCTGGGATTGGATGTGATGAGTCAGAATGTGGAAAATGGGAAAGCTGAGATTCTGTCGATATTGCCCACCTTGCAGACAATGAATTCTGACAAACCATTTTCGGTGGCCTTGCAGAACTTTGCAGAGTGCAAGCTTAACGAACTGGTGGATATGTATCGCAACTCCTCAGCCGCCGACAAAAAGAAAGTATATGACGTGCTCTCTTCTGTGTTGCCAACGCAGACCTCAAAGATGAAAGACCTCTCGAATTAAAAAGAACATGCTGAAGTCCCTGATTATAGATAATTATGCTCTGATTGAGCATTCCGATATAAAGTTCGAAAGCGGATTTACCGTCATAACGGGCGAGACCGGAGCGGGAAAATCCATTATGCTGGGAGCGCTGGCCCTATTGCTGGGTCAGCGTGCCGAAGCCAGCGTGCTCAAGAATCCAGACAAAAAATGTGTGGTGGAGGCAGCTTTTGAAATTGCTGATTATTCTTTGCGTCCGTTCTTTGAGGAAAACGGACTGGACTATGATGAAGAGTGCGTGGTGCGTCGCGAAATTGCGCCATCTGGCAAGTCAAGGGGATTCATCAACGATACACCCGTCACGGTGACAATGCTCAAGGAATTGGGCGACCACCTGATAGACATCCATTCGCAGCACCAGAATCTGTTGCTGAGCAAATCCGATTTTCAACTGGGAGTGGTGGATACCATAGCTGCCAATCAGCAGCAGCTGGCCGATTATGGGGCAAACTATGCCCAGTATAAGTCAGACAGGGCAGCACTCTCCCATTTGCGTGAGGAGGCGGCCCGCAGTGCGTCAGACCGGGAATTTGTTGAGTTCCAGTATAAACAGTTGGCTGATGCCAACCTGGTGCCAGACGAATTGCAGAATCTGGAAGATGAACAGCTGACGCTGGGCAATACGGAATCCATCAAAACGGGATTGTCAAGAGCCTATTGGCTGCTGGAAGGAGAAGATACCAATATCAATGTGGGGCTGAAAGATGCCATAGCGGCACTGACGGAGGTGACCCCCTCCTTCCCGAAAATTCAGCCTTACATAGACCGTCTGACCTCTGCGCTGATTGACCTGAAGGACATTGCGCATGACGTGGATGCCCTACAGAACGATATAGAGGCGGACCCTGACCGTCTGCAACAGGTGAATGAGCGTCTGGACTTGCTCTACACACTGCTGCACAAACACAATGTGGAGGGAGTGGAGCAACTCATCAGTCTGCGTGAAGAATTTGCGGCCCGTCTCAGCCGAATGTCCAACTATGATGCGGACATAGCGTCATTGGAAGAAAAGACGGCCGCAGGAAAGAAAAAACTGGAAAAGTTGGCTTCCGCCTTGTCCGCCCGTCGGCAAAAGCAGGCTCCCGACATTGAGAAGCAAATCATATCGTTGTTGCGTAGTCTGGGGATGCCAAATGCCCAGCTCCAAATCTCGTTTAAGCCGTTGGAGACGCTCACAGAAACCGGTCAGGATGAAGTGACATTCCTCTTCTCGGCCAATAAGGAACGGACCCTGCAGCCCATAGCCACGATAGCCTCAGGCGGTGAGATGGCCCGTGTCATGCTCAGCCTGAAGTCGGTGCTGGCGCAGTCGCTGAATATGCCCACCATCATATTTGACGAGATAGATACGGGTGTATCAGGAGACATAGCAGCCAAGATGGGCACCATCATGCAGCAGATGGGGCAGCATATACAGGTAATCAGCATTACCCATCTGCCTCAGATAGCAGCAAAAGGTCAGTTCCATTTTACTGTTTACAAGGAAGATACAGAAACATCTACCCTCTCGCATATAAGGCAGTTGACGGAGGAAGAACGCATAAACGAGTTGGCCAAGATGCTGAGTGGAGACAAACTGACAGAAGCTGCCATACAAAATGCCAAAAACCTGTTGGAGGACCAATAAAACCAAAAAGAAAGAGCGAAGGAAGTTACCGTGAAGTGCCTGATTGTCATAGCTATTAGTCTGGTATGCCAAATCTGTCTGTTGCAGGTTTCGGCAGTGACCCCCGACACCATAGCGGCGCAAGTAAAGGATACATTGGCTCCGCATGCAGCGGCAAAAGGGGTACTGGATACTACCCATGCCTATTCCTTCCAATCCGATTTTCTGGCAGACGATGAGGACATTCTTTCCGATATCTATATACAGCCCGAATATAATGACCCGATAGTGGAGTTGGGAACCCGCCTGCAATTGCCTTATTATTCCATCAACCCATTCCACGACAACCGAGTTGATTTTTCCACAGGGACGCAAGAGTTTGTTTCCGCCTTCGTGTTTTGGAAATGGTTTCGGTTCGGTTACGCCTTTCCCCTTGCTGATTACACGCGGGGATATGACTTCAGTTTCTGTCCTCAAGTCAGCAATTTCTATATAGAGTTGGAGATATCCAACATCAAAAATTACAAATTGCAAAACCGACAGGATTATGCCGATCAGATAGGTCAGGACAAGGAAGACATCCAGCTGGACGGTTTGTCCACCTTTTCTTATCACGTCAATTTGGAGTGGATATGCAACAAATCGTATTTCTCAGGCAGTTCAGCCTTCGCGCAGTCCTATTCCAGTGGTCAGCGTGTGAGTGCGGGTTCCATGCTGCTGGGCATAGCGGTAGGCCGCAATTCGTTCCGTCTGGACGAGAGCTCTAATCAGTCGGCCATCGCCAAAGAGATATTGGCCAACCTGCCCATGCAGGACAACAGCATCTACAATGCCAGTGTGGGGTGTGGATATGGCTACAATTTTGTGGTGCGTCAAGGCAAGCTGGTGCTAGGAGCCTTGCTGGTGCCTTACCTTACAGGTGCCGATGCCCTATATCAGATAAATGGCAGTGACGTGAGCCGATTTTGCTACGGAATGCGGGCCCATGGCCGTCTGAACCTGGTGTACCAATGGAAATACGGATTCATTAACTGGTCGTCAGAATATCATGACCTCTTTTTTTATGACAACCATTTCTCCTATCGTCGCGACATCTATTCCACCAGTCTGTCATTTGCAGTGAAATTGGGTGAGTTTGGTGTGAAATCAAACAAAATACCAGGACATCAATTTATAGACTACATCAACCGATGGTTTGAGTAAAACTTGAATTTTGTACTTTTTGTGCATAAAAAATTGAAAAAGAAATAACTTTATTCTATATTTGTGGCACTTAACTCGTGCTGGCTCTCTGTTTTTAATTTCCATGCAGTCGGTGAGGTATGAGTTTTGCAATGTCGATAAACAGAGAAATTAATTCGTTAAATTATGAAGAAATTAATATTTGCCATTTTGATGGTTATGAGTGTCGTTCCTGCTTTTTCAGGAGAATATATGAAGGTTGGCGACAAGTTGGTCATCACTGAGGATTATCAGCGTTGTTATCAGGTGCGTCCAGGCTATAGCCGAAAGGACAATGCGCCATGGGTACACTATTGTGGTAAAATCAACAACTTCCATTACGAGGAGGGTTATGAGTACACCATATTTGTGGACAAGTATGACCCCAATGCACCAGAGATGACAGTAATCAAGACTTTGGCGCGTGATAACTCATTCTATTACAAACGCTTGCGTGCCCGTCGTGATTCCATAGCCAAAGCCCGTGCAGCCGAAGGCAAATCAGCACCGACCACAGCAAAAAAGAAATCAGGCAAATAAATAACCGAAAAAGTCAAATAAGGGAGAATCCTGTGGGGTTCTCCTTTTTTTATGCCTTTACATTTTGTAAATTTGTACCAGCAAAATAGGTTCATAACGAAGAATACAAACGAAAAGAAAAATGAATAAATCGTTTTTATATATCAGTCTGCTTCTGTTGCTGGTATCGTGTACGGACAGTCACTTCAAGGTCAGTGGAAACATAGCGGGAGCGGAAGGCAAGATGGTATATCTGACCCGTCAGGGACTCGACAAAGAAGAGATATGTGATTCGGCCAGAGTGTCGGCCGATGGCGATTTTTCATTGAAATCGGTCAGGCCAGAAGCCCCCGAATTTTATACACTCAATGTGGATTCGGCCGAAGTGTGGTTGGCAGTTGATTCTACGGAACGGATATCGATAGAGGCACAGCTGAAAGATATGCGTCACTGCAAGGTGACAGGCTCGGAAGAGACCCGCCAGATACAGCAGCTGAAGAATGAACTGGATGCCAATGATGCCGCCATAATAAACAGCGTGGACCATTTTGTAAAAACCGCCACCCCCGCACAACGCGCGGCGGGAACCGACAGCCTCAAGCAATATGCCTATGGACTGATTTCCAAGTTCAAGGAAAAAGAGAAGAAAACGATACAAAAAAATTCGCAATCGCTTGTTGCCTATTATCTGTTGTTCAAACGAAGTGCCTATGGCATTTCCCCCTTCAACGTGTCGGACCCTGCCGACCGCCGCTATTTTGCCATAGTGGCCAATGCGTGGAATCATCGGTATCCGAAAGCCCTGCGTACGCAGCAACTCAAAGAAATGATGGGCGAGGCAGACCAGCAAGCCAGCCAGATGTCCCGCCAACAAACGATGCAGCAGATGGACAAAACAGGATACATAGACCTGTCGCTGCCCGACCGTCAAGGGCAGGTGCGTACACTCAGCAGCTTGAAAGGCAAGACCATTCTGCTGGAATTCTGTTATCTGGCAGAATTTACCCCCGATATGAACAAATCGCTGATAGCGACCTACAACAAGCTGAAAAACAAGAATTTTGACATCTATATGGTGACCTACGACAAGAACTATGACGTATGGCGCGCCAAAGCTGCCCAATATCCGTGGACAGTGGTGCTGGATGCCCAGGAGGCATCGTACGTTACCTATAACATCACCATGTTCCCTACCAACTTTGTGATAGGGCCAGATGGCAGCATTGTGGGGAAAGACGTCACGCTAAAGGAATTGGAAACGTATGTGCTGAGAAAAAAAATAGGGGCAATCAACAAAGAAAATGGTTGAATTGCGGAATTTATTTTGTAACTTTGCAAACCAAAATAATAGAGTGCCTGAAGTGGTGCGGAAGTTCTTTGTAACAAGAATTGGGTCCTGATTTTTTTTACTTCGTGTCTTTTTTTGCTGAAGTGGGGTTAATGACGGGTATTTCGCTTGGGTTGGGTGCTCGTAAAAAACTTTTTAGTAAAAATGGCAACATTTGAAGAATTAGGCCTGAAGGAAGAACTCCTCCATGCAGTAAAAGATTTGGGCTTTGCCGAGGCAATGCCTATTCAGGAAAAAACTATTCCTTTCCTATTAAATCAAGAAAACACAACCGACTTGGTAGCGTTGGCACAGACGGGAACCGGCAAAACGGCTGCCTATGGTCTGCCCGCGCTCAACAACATTGACGCCAGTCAGCATGTCATCCAGACACTGATATTGTCGCCTACGCGTGAGCTTTGTGTTCAGATTTCCAGTGACCTGAAAAATTTCGCCAAATATCTCAAGGGCGTGAAAGTGGTGGCTGTGTATGGTGGCGAAAGCATCGTCAACCAGTTCAGAGAACTGGATGTCCAGCCACAAGTGCTTGTGGCGACGCCTGGCCGCTTGATAGACTTGCTGGACCGTGAGAAAGTGCATCTGGACCAACTGTCCACCCTCATTCTGGATGAGGCGGATGAGATGCTGAATATGGGATTCAAGGAAGACATTGAGCGCATCATGGAAGAGACGCCGGAAAACCATCGGACACTGCTCTTCTCGGCTACCATGCCGCGTGAGATAGCCAATATCGCAAAAAAATACATGAAGGACAGCACCGAAATCTCGGTCGGAAAAAAGAATTCTGGCTCAGACAACGTGCGCCACGTCTGTTACGTGGTTCAGTCCCGTTTCCGCTATGCCGCGCTCAAGCGGGTGGTGGATATCAATCCGGATATATATGGTATCGTGTTCTGCCGTACCCGTCAGGAAACCAAGGATGTGGCCGACCACTTGATGCGTGACGGCTATAATGCCGACGCCCTGCACGGCGACCTGACGCAGGCACAGCGCGACTATGTGATGCAGCGATTCAGAGACCGCTCGTTGCAGTTGCTGGTGGCTACCGACGTGGCAGCCAGAGGATTGGACGTGAGCGACCTGACGCACGTCATCAACTACAACCTGCCTGATGATGTGGAGAGCTACACCCATCGAAGCGGACGTACGGGCCGTGCCAACAAGAAGGGTGTCTCCATCGCCATCATTCAGCCGAGGGAGAGAGGCCGCATCCGCGATGTGGAGCGTGTCATCAATAAGAAATTTGAATATGAACAAGTGCCAACCGGCGAGGAGGTGTGCAAATGCCAGCTGGCCGCACTGTTTGAGCGTTTGAGAAATGTAGAGGTCAACGAGGAGCAGATAGCCCCATTTGCGTCCCTCATTCAGGAGCAGATGTCGCAGATGGACCAGGATACCTTTATCCGCCACTTCGTGGCATTGGAATTCAACCGATTCCTAAAATACTATGACGGGGCAGAAGACCTCAACGCCACGGAAGATGACCGCCGTGGCCGTAGAGACCGTCCCGAAAGGGGCGACCGCGGAGCCCGTTCTGGCCGCGGAGACAGAGGCGGAGACCGCATCCGTCTGAAAATAAACAGAGGCGGAGATGATGAGTTTTCACCAAAGAATGTGCTCGGACTTATCAACGATGCCACCAACGACCACGACATACAGGTGCATGGCATAGAAATCACCCCTCATTTCTCCTTCTTCGATGTGTTCAAGGATGATGCCGAGCGTGTGATGGATGCCTTCCGCACCACCTACAATGGCGACATAACCATAGCAGAGGCCACAGGCAGCCGTCAGTTTGCCGGAGGCCGTGACCGCAGAGACCGTGACGACCGCAGGGAAGATTGGCACAAGAGTGAACATGACCGCTATCGAGACCGCCGTGCACACACTGCCGACCATCATAATCGCAGCTTCAGACGCAACAAGTAATTGAATTTTTTCATATCTTTAATACGGGCTTTCAAGTCCGTATTTTTTTTGCCATGTCAGAACTAACAGACGATACCTATCAAACAGTAGCATCCGCCTCTGAGGGGCTGTATAAAGAGAAAGGGAGCCGATTCCTTTCGTTCGTATATCCCGTAACATCAGTGGAGGCGGTCAAGAGCATCGTGGAGGATAAGCGCAAGCTGTATCATGATGCCCGTCATGTATGCTATGCCTACCGAGTGGGGTATAACGGCGAGGATTTCCGTCAGAATGATGATGGAGAGCCGTCGGGAACGGCGGGTCGGCCTATGTATGGATGCCTCCTCTCTCACAATCTGGTGAATGTTCTGGTGGTGGTGGTCCGTTATTTTGGGGGCGTCAAACTGGGTGTCAGCGGTTTGGCCAACGCCTACAGGCAGGCCACGGAGGATGCCCTGAAGCACAATGAGGTGCAAGAACGCACAGTGGATATTGAAGTGGAGGTGACTTTTGATTATTTATATCTGAATGAAGTGATGCGCATCGTGAAGGAGATGAAGCCGGAAATACAGCGTCAGCAGTTTGAAATGTCGTGCCGGTTGTCATTGTCCATTCGACAGCGGAGGGTCGAGGCTTTGCGCACACGTCTGTCGCAGGTGCCCACCTTATTGTTTGAAAATTGACCTGAAATTAAAATGACGGGTGCAAGTGTGTAAGAGATAGCTGTTTGTAAAATTGTTCATAAAATATATAGACAAAAGTTTTTTTTGGAAAACTTTTGTCTTAATTTTGTCTGTGAAGATAATTTTGCAGTGGCTGATAATCAGCGATTAAGGCTTAAATGTTAAAATAATTTTAGAAAACATTTTCAAAATCTGATTTGATTGTGTTCTTTCAAAAAGCAAATTTCATCAGGCCTGACAGACGACAAAAAAAGCTGATTATCCTGATAGAAGGAGAAAATATGGGCTGTTTTGTAAAAGAGCCTATGCCATGTCCCGAAATCGGAGAAAAGGGAAATTCCATTGCGAAGCAAAAAAATTGATAACAAACACACAGAAAAAAATATCAAATGGAAAGCATCTTTATAGTAAAAAGAACAGGCAAAAAAGAGCCTTTCTCTTTGGATAAAATCAAGCAGGCAGTGTCGAAAGCCTTTTTATCGACCGGCAGTTTCATCTCGGAAGAGATGATGTCGAACATTTTATCGCGTATGAGCATCCACAACGGCATCAATGTGGAGGAAATACAGAATCAGGTGGAGCGCGCGCTGATGGCGGAGCGCTATTATGCAGTGGCAAAAGCCTTTGTGCTCTATCGCCAGAAACATCTGGAAGACCGGGAGGTGCGCGACAAACTGACCTTCATGATGAAATACTGTGATGCGACCAATCCCGCCACGGGCAGCAAGTATGATGCCAACGCCAATGTGGAGAACAAGAACATAGCCACGCTGATAGGCGAGTTGCCAAAGTCGAATTTCATCCGTCTGAACCGCAAGCTGTTGACCGACCGCATCAAGGACATCTACGGAAAAGAACTGGCCGACAAGTATGTGAATTTTTTGGTGAACCACTTTATATATAAGAATGACGAGACCAATCTGGCCAACTATTGCGCCAGCATCACCATGTATCCATGGCTGTTGAGCGGAACGGCCTCGATAGGCGGCAACTCATCCCGTCCCACCAATCTGAAATCATTCTGTGGCGGCTTCATCAACATGGTGTTCATGGTATCGAGTATGTTGAGCGGAGCGTGTGCCACACCCGAATTTCTGATGTATATGGATTACTTTATCCGTAGCGAGTATGGTGACGAATATTATGATCATGCCGACAAAGTGGTGGACCTCTCGGTGAAGCAGCGGACCATAGACAAGATGATAACTGACAGCTTTGAACAGGTGGTCTATTCAATCAACCAGCCTACGGGAGCCCGTAATTTCCAGGCCGTGTTCTGGAACATCTCCTATTACGACAAATATTACTTCCAGAGTCTGTTCGGTGAATTCCGTTTTCCAGACGGAACCGCTCCCAAGTGGGAGTCGCTCAACTGGCTACAGAAGCGATTCATGAAGTGGTTTAACGCGGAACGTCTGCGTACGGTTCTGACCTTCCCAGTGGAGACGATGGCGTTGCTGTCGGAGAATGGCGACGTGAAAGACAAGGAATATGGCGACTTTACGGCGCAGATGTATTCAGAGGGACATTCATTCTTTACCTATATGAGTGACAGTGCCGATTCACTGAGCTCGTGCTGCCGTTTGCGCAACGAGATACAGGACAACGGATTCAGCTATACGCTGGGTGCTGGAGGTGTATCCACCGGTTCCAAGAGTGTGCTCACCATCAATCTGAACCGTTGCATACAGTATGCAGCCAAGATTAACCGCCCCTATCTGGATTTTCTGGAGGAAGTGGTAGACCTGGTGCACAAGGTGCAGATGGCCTACAATGAAAATCTGAAAGACCTGTGGAAGAAAGGCATGTTGCCTTTGTTTGATTCGGGCTACATCAATATGTCGCGCCAATATCTGACAGTGGGAGTGAATGGACTGGTAGAGGGTGCCGAGTTCCTCAAGATACCAATCAAGGACTGCAAGGAGTATGAAAACTATGTGCAGTCGGTGCTGGGTCTGGTGGAACGCTATAACAAGAAATACCGTACCAAGGACGTGATGTTCAACTGCGAGATGATACCTGCCGAGAATGTGGGAGTGAAGCATGCCAAATGGGACCGTGAGGACGGGTATTTCGTTCCGCGTGATTGTTACAACAGTTACTTCTATGTAGTGGAGGACCCTACTACCAATGTCATCGACAAATTCCGCTTGCATGGCCGCAAATACATAGAGCATCTGACGGGAGGCTCGGCCCTGCACTGCAATCTGGAGGAGCATCTCAGCATTGACCAGTACCGCCAGTTGTTGCGGGTGGCAGCGCGCGAGGGTTGCAACTATTTCACTTTCAACATACCTAACACCATCTGCAACGATTGTGGCAACATAGACAAGCGTTACCTCAAGAAGTGCCCTAAGTGCGGCAGCGAGAATGTGGACTATCTGACGCGAGTGATAGGCTATATGAAGCGGGTAAGCAATTTCTCTGCCGCCCGTCAGAAAGAGGCGGAACACCGTTTCTATGCCAGTGGCAAAAAAGAATTGGTCTGAACAAAAGTGGATGCTGATAAAAAATGAAAGATAATATATATACGGTAGAGGAGGCTTATTCGTCTGCCAGGGATTATTTTGGCGGAGATGAACTTGCGGCGCGGGTGTGGGCAGACAAGTATGCGCTGAAAGATTCGCAGGGTAATCTGTATGAGCGCACCCCGGAAGAGATGCACCGCCGCATAGCTGGTGAACTGGCCCGCATAGAGGCCAAGTATGCCAATCCGCTGACTGCGGAGCAAGTGTTCCAGCTGATAGACCATTTCCGTTATCTGGTGCCAGCTGGCAGCCCGATGGCAGGCATCGGCAATAAATATCAGGTAGCCTCGCTCTCCAACTGTTTCGTGATAGGCATCAATGGTGAGGCCGATTCGTATGGCGCCATACTCAAGATGGATGAGGAGCAGGTGCAGCTGATGAAACGGCGGGGTGGGGTGGGGCACGACCTCTCGCAAATCCGGCCGAAAGGTTCACCTGTCAAAAACACCGCGTTGCAGGCAACGGGATTGGTGCCATTTATGGAGCGTTTTTCCAATTCCACCCGCGAAGTGGCGCAGGATGGCCGCCGAGGCGCCTTGATGCTGTCGGTATCGATAAAACATCCCGATGCGGGCAGTTTCATTGATGCCAAGATGGAAGAAGGCCGCATAACGGGTGCCAACGTATCGGTGCGAATTGATGACGCCTTTATGAAAGCGGCTCTTGCGGGAGAACCCTATACGCAGCAATTCCCTGTGGACGGAACTGAGCCCCCGATAGTGGAGCGACAGATAGATGCCGCAGTGCTATGGCGCAAGATAGTGCACAATGCGTGGAAAAGTGCTGAACCCGGAGTGCTGTTCTGGGACACCATCTTGCGGGAGTCCGTGCCCGACTGCTATGCCGACCATGGCTTCCGTACCATATCCACCAACCCGTGTGGCGAGATACCGCTCTGCCCTTATGACAGTTGCCGTTTGCTCTCCATCAATCTGTATTCGTATGTAGAGCATCCATTTGAGAAAAATGCCACCTTCAATTTTCCGCTGTTCTGTCAGCATGTAATCTATGCCCAACGGCTGATGGATGACATTGTGGATCTGGAAATGGAAATGATAGACCGCATATTGGCGAAAGTGGATGCAGACCCTGAAAGTGACGAGGTGAAACGTACGGAACGGGAATTATGGCTGAAGATAAAAAACAAATCGGCGCTGGGGCGGCGTACCGGACTGGGCATTACCGCAGAAGGGGATATGCTGGCAGCCTTGGGATTGACCTATGGAACTGAGTCCGCAACCGATTTCTCAGAAAAAGTGCACCGTACATTGGCCGTGGAGGATTACCGCTCGTCGGTGACCATGGCCAAGGAAAGAGGCGCCTTTCAGATATATGACACTGCCAAAGAGGCCGCCAATCCATTCATCAACCGCCTGAAAGAGGTGGATGAGTCGCTATATGCCGATATGGCAAAGTATGGGCGGCGCAACATAGCCTGTCTGACCATAGCGCCGACAGGCACCACGAGTCTGATGACGCAGACCTCGTCGGGAATAGAGCCCGTGTTTATGCCAGTGTATAAGCGTCGCCGCAAAGTGAATCCAACGGATGCAAATGCGAAGATTGATTTTGTGGACGAGAATGGCGATTCGTTTGAAGAGTATATTGTCTATCATCCTAAATTCATTGAATGGATGAAGGTGAAAGGCTATGACACCACACGCAAATACACGCAGGATGAGCTGGACCGTCTGGTGAGCGAGTCTCCTTATAATATGGCAACCGCCCAGACTGTGGACTGGATGCAGAAAGTGAAAATGCAGGGACGGATACAGAAATGGGTGGACCACAGCATCAGTGTCACCATCAACCTGCCCGAAACGGCCTCGGAGAATATGGTGGCCTCGCTATATGAGGAAGCCTGGAGATGTGGCTGCAAAGGCGTAACCGTCTATCGGGACGGCTCACGTGCAGGCGTTCTCCTCTCGGCCAACGACAAACCCAAGAAAGAGGAAATCAACGATATGCTGTTGCCACGAGTGGCAATGCCTCGCCCTCGGGAACTGGATGCCGATGTGGTCCGTTTCCAGAATAACAAGGAACGGTGGATTGCCTTTGTGGGACTTCTCGAAGGCCGTCCTTACGAAATATTCACAGGATTGGCAGATGATGAGGATGGACTGGTGATACCTAAATCGGTATTTGCAGGCAAAATAATAAAGAATGTGGATGAACTGACAGGTCATAAACGGTACGATTTCCAATACATGAACCGTAGGGGCTACAAGACGATAATAGAAGGGCTCTCCTATAAGTTCAATCCCGAATACTGGAACTATGCCAAACTGATTTCGGGCGTGTTGCGATACGGAATGCCTATCGACCAAGTCATCAAACTGGTGTCGGGACTGCAGTTGAGCAGTGAGACCATCAACAACTGGAAAAACGGAGTGGCGCGTGCCCTCAAAAAATATGTGCCCGATGGCACCGAGGCGAACGACCTGGTATGCCCCAATTGTGGTCATCGTTCATTGCGTTACCAGGAGGGATGTCTTATCTGCACCAATTGTGGAGCCTCCCGATGTGGATAAAAATCAGAAAAAAGAGGTCACAATCCCTTATAAACAGCCGGTTGTTACTTTTCACCCTCTTTTCTGTTACAATATCACCCCCTCGATTTTTTACCTCTGATGTATATTTGCGATTGGTAAAACAATAATAAATACACACGCAACTACATCTTGTTTATTTGACTAAAACCAAGAGGTGAAAAATGAAAGCGACGGTAAGTGGAGTAATCCCTTACAGCCGCTTTTCTTTTTGCAAGACTATTTGTATCACCTATAATATATAATGTATTACACGCAGCTGACAACCATTAACCTTTTTTGTCGTTTTTATTCATAATTAACGTGAAAGAAATATTTTTTTTCGCTTTTACATAATATTGCTTTTTGTAAAATTCAGAATAATACATATATTTGCTAATTATATGGCAGAGAAGGGATGCTGTCATCAAATTATTGTATCATAGTAGCAAAATAGTTAAAGATGAATTTGAGATATTTCAGTGCGTTGGTAGCCTCTGTGCTCTTCTTTACTGGGCTTCAGGCTCAGGATGAGATCGTTTACGATCAGTATTATTGGAACTATTACCTTGTGAATCCGGCCGTGGCAGGAGCCAGCCGCTGTTCACATGTGTTAGGTACGGTGAAGAAGCAGTGGGTGGGTATGGATGACTCACCTCTGATAGAGACTGCCAGCTTCCGAACCCGAATTCTGAAGAATGTGGGTTTGGGTGCCTACGTGTATAACGACAAGAACGGCTATTCCCTCCGTCAGGGTGGAGAGGCCACTTTCGCCTATCATATCCCTTTGACACAGAACTATGGCTACTTTATGAAGGATCGGGAGTTGCAGCGTCAGTTGTCTTTCGGTCTGTCAGCCGTTATCAATCACTACGGATTTGATGATGCAGTATTCAATGAGGAAAACACAATAGACCCTACCATTGCCAATGGCGGCAAGGACAAAGGTACCTATTTCAATGCCAATGTGGGTACTTATTTCCTTTACGACCACTTCTTTGCAGGTCTCTCCATTGCCAACCTTCTGCCAACCGAGCTTGACGAGCTGGGCAAGGATGAACCGGTACGCCCTATGACAGAATTTCTCTTTGCAGGTTACGATTTTCCTGTAAACGAGACCATCTATATTGAGCCTTCGTTCATGTTCATGAATAACGAGAACGATGAGCGTCAGTTGGACTTGAACATCAAATATGAGCAGACCATGCCCGACAATCCCGACTTCTCTTACTGGTTGCAGATGGCTTATCGCCACACCCTTGACTCAGGCAACAGCAATCCGCTGGCCTTCTCGCCAATGGGTGGCATCACCTACAAGGGATTTCATCTGGGTTACGCCTATACGCTCGGTTTGACCAACATACAGCGCCACAACAGTGGAACTCACGAGATTATGCTCGGCTACTCTTGGTGCCATGTCAAGAAGTTCTGTAGATAATATTTGCATTGAAATAGTGTAATAAAGGAACTTCTTTGGTCGTTTTAGGTCAAAGGGGTTTCTTTGTATATAATAGGTATAAGTATAATAGGGGAAAATTATTTAAGTATGAAAACACATAGATTAATTAAGAGCCTGCTCTTGACTGCTGTGCTGCTGTTAGGTGGCGGTGCGGCGGAAGCGCAGGTGCTGGTTGCGGGTACCGATTTTGACGGGCTTGCAGCTAACAAGACGTGGGGGGCTATCAGTGATATTACCTATACGGGTATGATAACGCCTACCATAACGATGTATGCCAACACACCAGCTGATGTGGACTATGAATATAGTACCGACAAGGCGAACAAGGGAGCCGCTATTTCTTCCCATTTCCAGAGTGGCGCTTACTATGCGGTTACTGCCAATCCTATCCGTCTGGATTCCATAGGATATATGGATTTCAAGGAAAATGACAATGGTATTGTGTTTTCTCCTCAGAACTTGACCGCCAATAAGACCTTGATGACATTCAAGGTGGGAGGTATGGTTCCTGGAGCTGCGGTCAAAGTGGTCATTAAATATCGGAGTGTGGTTGATGAAACCAAAATTGCCAAGTGTGGTAATGGGTCAGCCCGTTGCCAATTCAAGGTGGCGGTCAATGAAGATTCCTATAATCAGACACAAGGTAATGATGTCACTCAGATAGCCATGGGCGCATCCTCTACATTTACCATGACGAGCAAAAAGGCGGATGCCAGTGGATATGTAGCCATTAATATAAACGGAGTGTCCAGCTATTCGGGAGATTGTTCTCCTTTTGAGATTACAAGTATTGAAGTTTATGCAGATATAGACCCTCAAATATACAGTGTGGATGGTTCTCCTATTTGTGCGGGAGAGTTGGCTACACTTAAAAGCTTATCTATATACAAAGGTGCGACTTATCAATGGTATAAGGACGGGGCGGCCGTTTCTGGCGCCACCAATGCCACCTATGCTTTTGAATCGGACAAAACTGCCAGTGCTCATAAATATTTATTGAAGGTCACTTACGGAGGTCAGACCTATACATCAAATGAATTGGATTTCTCTACAGAAGTCTGTTGTGAAATCACGGACCCTAATGATCCTACTAAGACGGTGCCAGCTTCCCGCAAAGTCGTATTTAAAGAGGATTTTGGTGAATTTGACCTGAGCGATGCGACAGGTCATACTTATAAGGTTTGGGATTATTCTGATATAGCGAATCCTAAACAAATAACTAAAAAAACCACAGACGCTTTCCGTTATCCTATTGATCCGGCTCCTTTGGGTTGTACTTATTCAGGTGTACCACATGGGACTCAAGAATTAGAAGATGGTTATTACACCGTAGCAGGAGTTTTAACAAGATATAATTCGTATCAGGGTTATGTTGGAGCTCAGATGGGTTGGGCCGGATTTGTAGGTGGAGATGGAACTCTGCCAGACCCTACATATGACCATTCTGGCAAATTGGAGGGTTGCGCTTTGTTCATAAACTGTTTGCCTAATACGGGTGGAAAGAAGATTTACGAACGTGAGATAGATAACCTTTGTCAGAACCGTCAGCTCTTCTTTGAGTGCTATTATACAGTATTTACCTATAGCGCTGGTTCAGCCTCCACCTATAATCCAGTTGACATAACCTTAAAGATGACAGAGGTGGGTAATACGAGCAACACGGTTTCGCAGACAGGTACGGCTACAATAGTGAAAGATGGCGGTACTGGAACTTGGCAAAAACTTCAGGGCCAGATATTCCTGCAAAAAAAAGATGCAGTATTGTTGGAAATTATCAATAACAACAATGTGGGTGAAAATGGTAATGACCTTGTGATAGACGATATCATCATCAAGGCTTGTGCCGCACCTTCCATTCAGGCTTATTACGACTTGAATACGCTGGATGCGGATACTGTATCCTGCAAAGGAGATGAACCTATTCAGGTATATGCCAAACCATCGGACATGTTGACCACCTATTTTGGTGGCGTCACCAGCACCTATTATCAGTATCAGTATTCTATAACGCCTTCTGATAAAAAGTCATGGAAAAATGTTGGTGGATTGACACAGGAAGTAAGGCAGGATGTTTCATCGGTATTTGGACCTTTGAACTTGCAAACGGGCGACACGCTCTATTTCCGTGTGATAGCGGGAAGCAAATACACCATGGAAAACACGACGGAGGATGCGTTCAATTCAGATGACCCATGTGCCAGCTACACTATTTCATTGGCCATCCCATGTGTCATCAACTGTCCTACCTGCACCCCTCCTGATGCCATCAAGATTTCATCAACAGAACCGATTGCAACAGGTGTGGTTTCACTGTGTGCAGGCGAAAGCACGACGCTGACTACCAATAATGTGGTCCCTGCGCAATCCACATGGGCCTCTTCGGCCTTCGCAGGTTATACTCTGGATTGGTACTTGGATGGCAAGTTACAGTCTACGCTCTCTAAAACGGGCGACAAGACCACGAGTGAAGCGGCACCGAACACCGTCAAGAACCCGGGTGTCACGAAAGACGAGACTCATACATGGACGGTGGTAGCCTACGATAATTTAGATCGGAAGAGCACACGT
>CALMUD010000091.1 GCA_937872735.1 uncultured Bacteroidales bacterium | reverse complement strand
AATTCGGCTTCTGCCGCAAATTGGCGTAAAATGTAAGCGGCGATAAAATTGCCAAAAGTGGCGGGCATATATGAAATGGTGCCCACCGTGGTTATCTTGTTGCGTTCTCCCTCGCAAGGTATGATGGCCGCAGGATTGGCCAGTTCGGAACTGAAACAGACGGGAAATCCCTTTTTGATGCCGAATTTGGTAAGCCGTTTGCGTACCATTCGTGCCAGATTGCAGTTATATGATTTGGAGATGTCTGTTACCTGAATTTTGCTGATATCAGTCTTGGCGCCTGCCCCCATTGACGAGATGAGCGGTATGTGGCGTTCGAGTGTGCTGACTATGAGAAACACTTTCGGAGCCAAAGAGTCAATGGCATCCACCACATAATCGTAATGGCAGGCATCAAGCAGTTGCGGAATCTTCTCGTCCTTCATAAAGTCGGTGATAAGGTTCAGATTGAGCTCAGGATTGATGTCGCGCAGGCGTTCACCCAGCACCTCCGTCTTGGTGCGTCCTATGGTGGAGTGGAGTGCCACCAGCTGTCGGTTGATGTTGCTCTCGTTCACGGTATCGGCATCCACAATGGTGAGATGTCCCACACCCGCCCGGCACAGCATTTCGGACACATAGGCCCCTACACCGCCGGCACCTACTATCAGCACATGCTTGCACTCAAGGCTGGCCATGACCGTCTTGCCCAGCAGCACTTGTGTACGTTCTTTCCAACTTGCCATACCATAAAATCTATTTACAGCTGTCGCACGAATTGCACTTATAATTCTCGCCTCTGAATCGCTTCTCAATGAGCAGGTGCATGCGCGTGCGCAAAGCTTCAATCTTGATATTCTCCACCACATCGTTGGCAAAAGCCAGCATCAGCAGCATACGGGCCTCAGTCAGCGAAATGCCGCGCGAACGCATATAGAAGATGGCCTCCTCATCCAGCTGGCCCACAGCTGCGCCATGACTGCACTTTACATCGTCGGCATAAATTTCGAGGTGTGGTTTGGTATACATCTTGGCCGACTGTGTGACCACAATGTTCTTGTTGCTCTGATAGGCTTCCGTCTTTTGAGCACCTGGCCGCACCAGAATTTTACCATCGAAGGACCCGACAGCCGCATCGTTGAGTACATATTTATAGAGTTCGGTGCTGTGGCAGTGAGGTACCGCATGATTGATAAACGTATGGTTTTCAATGTGCTCCTGCTTGTCGCCGATAGCCATTCCGCAAAGATTGAGCGATGCGTGTTCACCCAGAAGGTCCACATTCACATTGTTGCGGGTAAATCCATTATGTAATGTTATTTCATTGATAAGTACATCCGAAGCCTCGTCCTGTTGCACAAACAGTGAACCTATGTTGGTAGTGTCGGCGGTGGTGTCCTCCAGTTTATACTGCTCGTAGTTAGCATTTTTTCCTACAAAAACTTCGGTAACGCGGTTACAGAGATATTTGCAAGATTTGGCAGCATGACCGCATACCAGCAGTTGGGCCCGGGCCCCCTCGTCAATGATGACAAGATTGCGGCTGGTGGCCATGCTGTCGGCATCACCATTCATCACATTGATAAGCTGTACCGGAGCATCCAGTTTCACGCCCTTTGGTACATACAGAAACAGACCATCCATGGCAAATGCGGTATTGAAGGCCACGGTAGCATCTGTGTTGAAGTCGGCTGCTTTGGCGTAAAACCGCTTTAACAGTTCAGGGTGTTGTGCACCCACCTTGCGCAGACTGCCCGCAATCACTCCCTGTTGTGAAAGTTTGTCGAGTACCAGCTGGGCCTGTTGCGTCTCATCGCAAAATACATCGTTGACCACAAAGAGCAGGTGCGACTTGATGGATTGCACATCGCATCGGAATGACTCATAGGGATTGAAAGCAATGTTAAATTGTGAAAGGTTTATGCCGTAGTTGACGGCATAGCGTTCCTGCAGGTTGCTATGCTGGTAGCCCTCCAGGGCGGCAGTGGGGAACCCTTGCTGCGCAAAGCAGTCAAAAGCCGCGTCGCGTACCGCATTGGTCGGTTCGGCGGCATTCTGCTTTATTTGCGTCGAAAACTGTCTATAAATATCTATGTATTCCTGTTCTACGGACATATTGTATGCAAAAAAATTAACAACAAACGGCCTTAAAGGTCGCCCAATTCCTTTTTAATCCAGTCGTAGCCCTTCTCTTCGAGAGTGAGGGCCAGTTCCTTGCCGGCCGTCTTTACGATGCGGCCCTTGTAGAGCACGTGCACCACATCGGGCACAATATAGTCGAGCAGTCGCTGGTAGTGGGTAATTACGATGCTGGCATTCTCGGCATTGCGGAGGTGATTGACGCCCTTGGCCACGATGCGGAGAGCATCAATGTCCAGACCGCTGTCCGTTTCGTCAAGAATGGAGAGCTTAGGCTCAAGCATGGCCATCTGGAAAATCTCATTGCGTTTTTTCTCTCCGCCTGAGAATCCCTCGTTGACCGAACGGTTGGCCAGCTTATTGTCCAGTTCCACCAACTCCTTGCGTTCACGCATCAGTTTCAGAAAATCGGAAGCCGACATAGGGTCCAGTCCCTGGTATTTCCGTTTCTCGTTGACTGCTGTCCGCATGAAGTTGACCATGCTGACTCCCGGAATCTCCACAGGATATTGGAAACTGAGGAAGATACCCTCGCGGGCACGGTCCTCAGGTGGCATCTCCAGCAGATTCTTGCCATTGAAGATGACCTCACCCGAAGTGACCGTATAGGCCGGGCTACCCGTCAGAACAGCCGAGAGGGTGCTCTTGCCGGAGCCATTCGGACCCATCACAGCATGCACCTCACCCGCATTGATGGTGAGGTTGACCCCTTTCAGTATTTCCTTATCGCCAATGTTGGCATGTAAATCTTTTATCTCTAACAATTTCATATTTATCGCACTTAATATTTTCAGTAAAAAATGAATGTCACGGCTCTTATCCTACCGAATTTTCGAGGGAGACAGAAAGCAGTTTTTGCGCCTCTACCGCAAATTCCATCGGGAGCTTGTTGATGACCTCCTTGGCATATCCATTAACGATGAGGCCTACAGCATCTTCGGAGCTGATGCCGCGTTGGTTGCAATAGAAAATCTGGTCCTCATCCACTTTCGAGGTGGTAGCCTCATGCTCCACTCGCGACGTATCGTTATCCACCTGAATGTAAGGGAACGTGTGAGCGCCGCACTTGTCGCCCAGCAGCAGACTGTCGCATTGCGAGAAGTTGCGGGCATTGACCGCATTGGGCACGACTCTCACCTCACCGCGGTAGCTGTTCTGGCTATGTCCTGCCGATATTCCCTTGGAAACAATCCGGCTTTTGGTGTTCCGTCCCAAGTGTATCATTTTGGTGCCCGTGTCGGCCTGCTGATAGTTGTTGGTGACTGCCACCGAATAGAACTCGCCCACCGAGTTGTCGCCCTTGAGTATGCAGCTTGGATATTTCCAGGTGATGGCCGAGCCTGTCTCCACCTGAGTCCACGACACCTTTGAGTCGTCGCCCTTGCAGAGTGCGCGTTTTGTGACGCAGTTGTAGATGCCGCCCTTGCCGTTCTTGTCGCCAGGGTACCAGTTCTGTACGGTTGAGTATTTGATTTCGGCTCTGTCGTGCACCACCATCTCCACAATGGCGGCATGCAGTTGGGCCTCGTCGCGCATCGGAGCAGTGCAGCCTTCCAGATACGATACATAACTGTCATCGTCTGCCACAATCAGAGTGCGCTCAAACTGGCCAGTCTTGGCCGCATTGATGCGGAAATAGGAAGAAAGTTCCATAGGGCAGCGCACCCCTTTGGGTATATATACGAATGAGCCGTCGCTGAATACGGCGGAGTTGAGGGCTGCAAAAAAGTTGTCGGTATAGGGTACCACCGAGCCGAGATACTTGCGCACCAGGTCGGGATAGTCGCGTACGGCGGAACTGATGGAGCAGAAAATGATGCCAAGTTCGGCCAGACTCTCCTTGAAGGTGGTCTTGACCGACACACTGTCCATGACGGCATCGACTGCCATGCCCGACAGCTGGGCGCGCTCTTGCAGCGGAATGCCCAGTTTGTCAAATGTCTTGTTCAGTTCGGGGTCCACTCCGTTGGCATCCTTCTGGGCCGATTTGGGCTTGGGGGCGGAGTAGTAATAGATGTCCTGATAATCGATAGGGGGGATGTCGAGATGTGCCCAATGCGGCATCTCCAAGGTCTGCCAATGGGCGAATGCCTTGAGGCGGAAACTGAGCAGCCAGTCGGGCTCATTTTTCTTTTTGGATATCATACGGATAATGTCCTCATTCAGTCCCTTGGGAATAGTGTCAGATTCCACATCCGTCACAAATCCGTATTTATATTCTTCCTTGGTGACCTTATCAACTATATTGTTCTCTTTCTTTTCTTCCATAAGGGCTATACCTTTACTCTATATGTGACAGGCAACAATGCCTATGAGTACAAAGATAATAAAAAGTGAGTGAATGTGGAAAGACAAGTAACAATAGCAGGAAAAAATAGCTTTCTATTTATTGTTGTGCCATTTGCCTAACGGCCTCCTGTGAGGATTGAGAACAGACGTGGGAAAAGTCGGCGCAACAGCCAGCCTGATGCCACGGAAAGGAAGATGCAGGCTAAGGCCACAGTGAAATAATGCAAAACCATCCAATAGCCACTCATCGGCAAACATCGTTTGTAGGCTCCCTCAATGGCGGGCAATAGCAGGGGGCTCTGCATCGCAAACATCCAGAAAGAAAATGCGTTCAGTCGTTTCAGGTATGAAAACAGGCGGGGTATGGCCACCAGACAAGCCGATATGCGTATCATCAGTACACAACCGAAAAACTCGGTGAATCGGTGAATGATGGGAAATTGTGGCTCCCACAGCACTTCGGCTGTCAATAGTGCCAGGTAGCAGGCAACCATACTTACCACAGAAATGGAGTCGAAAGTGGAAAAATGGAAACGGACGAGTGCTGCGTAACAGCCAAGTACGAAAAACAGAATCGCCTCAGACGAAAGCGGCAGCCAGTTGAGATTGTTGAACCAAGCGAACACTGCGAGGATTATCACCTGAAATGGGTATCGTGAAACCAATGTCCTGACAATGGGGGCCAGCAGGAAAAGCAGCATTAAATCGCGGAGAAACCAGAACTGATAGACGAAAGGATAAGGATTGTGCGTGGGGAATGTGCCCACAAACGAAAAGAACCAGTCGCTGCAGGAGAAGTTGCGGATGATGCGGTTGGTGTGGGTAAAAAATCCGGACATGGCCGGCAGTGATTGCAAGGCAAAGAAGGCCGCCAGCGCAAAAGCCGTCCACACCACATAAGGCAACAGAATGGAACGGGCCCTCTTCTTCAGTGCCAATGGGTAGGGGTCATTTTTGCTGAATAGCAGGAATGCCGAGATGAAGAAGAAAAGGGGAACGCCACAGCGTGTGAACACACCTGCAAAGGCAGTACGGACAAAATGAGAGGCGAAGGGCTCGTTCGGCACCTCGACATAACTGTGAAGAAAAACGATGAGAACCATCAGCAAAAAGCGCAAAGAGGTGATTCGTGCTGAAGTATCGGCATCCACCACTGCCACTTTGGGCGATGTTGATGTTGCTTGTGACTGATTTTGATTATCCATTAAATTCTGAATAAATAAAAAAAAGGCACCAACCACATAAGTAATCGGTGCCATGAACAAGGAGCGGTGAGGGGGGGATTCGAACCCCCGGTACGGTTACCCGTACGTCAGTTTAGCAAACTGGTGGTTTCAGCCACTCACCCACCTCACCATAAAGGCAGTTGCTTGTCTTCTTGTTTTTTTGACGATGCAAAAATAAGGCTATTTTTTAACTTCCCAAAAAAATAAGCGACTTTTTGCCAATTTTTATTTATTTTTGGCATCATATAGAGAAAATCGGTCTTAAAAAAGACGAAAAGGCAAAAAAGCAACAAAAGAAAACAACAAAAAGCATGAAAGAGGAGAATGGGGAGAAACCCGCTAAAAAGCATAGCAAACTGCTATACGCATTTTTGACATTAGTGCTGATAGGCATCATAGGTGCCATAGGTGCCTATAATGTGATATTTGGTAGCAACATACAGCTGCCGAAGGGAGAGGAACGTGCACTGCGCATCTATAAAGGGGAGCAGTTTGACGATGTGATAGCCCATTTGCAAAAGACGGGTGCCGTGCGCTCCACAGAGAGTTTCATCATTACCGCCAAGCTGAAACGCTATCCTGGCCACGTCAAGAGCGGCTACTACGAACTGAAAGATGGAATGAGCAACTTTACGCTGTTGCGTATGCTGGCCAGCGGCCGGCAGTCTCCCGTGAAGCTGACCTTCAATAATATCCGCACCAACGAGGAACTGGCCCACCGGCTGTCGGTGGTGCTGGAGATGGACTCCCTCACAGCCATCAATATGCTTACCAATAAAGCCGAACTTGCCAAGTATGGTGTGGACGACAAGACCGTGCTGGCCCTGTTCATACCTAACACATATGAGATGTATTGGAACATCACGCCCGACAAGCTGATGGACCGTATGAAAAAGGAGTATGACGGATTCTGGAATGCCAGCCGCAAGCAGAAACTACAGCGTACGGGCCTTACTCCGATGCAGGTGTCCACGCTGGCCTCGATAGTGGAGGAGGAAACCATCAAGCCTGATGAGCAGCCAGTGGTAGCCGGGCTTTATATCAACCGTTACCGCATTGGCATGAAACTGGAATCGGACCCTACTGTCAAATATGCCTTGCACAATTTTACCCTCAAGCGCATTTATACTTTCCAGCTGGGTACCGACTCGCCTTACAACACCTACAAATATGCAGGTCTGCCTCCCGGCCCTATCCGCATCCCGTCTATCGGAGCCCTTGATGCCGTGCTCAACTACAAGGAGCACAAATTCATTTATATGTGTGCCAAAGAGGATTTTTCGGGTTATCACAATTTTGCAGTCACCAAGGCTGAACATCTGGAAAATGCCAAACGCTATCAGCAGAAGCTCAATGAGTTGAACATCCATTGATGACACCGTTTGCAGGCGTAGGCAGGCTATAAAAAGACAAGATTTCGCATAATTTTCGTTAATCCACACATTTTTTATTATTTTTGTGGTAAATACGAGCCCTGATGCGAACAAGATTGCCTGAAGCATCGAATGGACCAAGCAAGAGAATAATATTAAAATAAAATGTATACAAAAAAACTAATCTTTTCGTTGGCAATGGCATTGTGCAGCGGCAGCCTGATGGCACAGAGCGAATACATCGCTCCCGAATTCAACACAGAGTCGGTTAGTTCTAACGGAACCATCGACAGCACGTCAGAGAACGTGGAGGTGCTATCAGCGCCTACCTATCCAATCGGTTCGCCCGTACAGTTGTGGGGCAAGCTGAAAGTTGGAAAGAACAGCAAAGGCATCCGTTGCTTGTGCGACCGTTACGGCAATCCCGTTCAGCTGCGCGGTATGAGTTCTCATGGTATGCAGTGGGCTGGTGTGGCTTGCCTGACACGTGAAAATATGCGCACCCTGCGTGACGATTGGAACACCAATGTATTCCGTATCGCAGTTTATGTTGACGAGGAGGGTGGCTATGCCTACAATCCTACCCATCGTACCCGCTATATTGACAATCTGGTGAAGTGGTGTGGCGAGAATGGTATGTATCTTATCATTGACTGGCATACACTTACCCCAGGTAACCCTCAGTCGGCTGTATATCGCAAGCGTCGTGATACCGGCCGTGACTTGGCTGCCGATTTTTTCACCTACTGCGCACGCCGCTATCAAAAGCAAAGCCACGTCATCTATGAGGTATGCAACGAGCCTAATGGCGTGAACTATCACAACAACCAGTTTGGTGGTTCCAAATGGCCTTCTTTCTACGACCCTCGTGTCACTTGGAAAGACCATATCAAGCCTTATTGCGAGGAGATGCTGAAGATAATCCGCAGCTACGACAAGGATGTAGTGGTGATATGTGGTACTCCTCATTGGGATCAGCGTCCACAGGATGTGGTTGGCAATGAGCCAGTCGATGCCAACGGCAAGAAATATGAGAATCTGATGTATACGTTCCACTTCTATGCAGCATCGCACAACGACGGCCGTCATGATGAGACCGCTGTCAAATTCTGGGATGTGAACTTCATGAAGGCATTCAAGACGGGTGATGGCAAGACTCCTTGTATTCTGAAGGAGCTTCCTATCTTCGTTACCGAGTGGGGCACGACCGATGCCAGTGGATGGAGCAACTTCCGTCCTGACTTGGCCGATATGTGGCTGGATATTTTCAACGGCAACAACGACGGCAAACAAGTGGTAAGCTGGTGTAACTGGAATTTCAGTGCCGAGGGTGGCGCTTGCGCGGCTCTTAACTGGAACACGGGTTATATGCAGCCGTTTGACGAGAAGATTCTGACAGAGTCAGGCCGTTATATCTACAAGAAACTGCATGAGAAATTCCACACTGTGGAGACTGGTTTGAAATAAGACGGACAAAAAATAAGACAAGAAGCCCCGCATCTCACCGAGATGCGGGGTTTCTTGTCTTATTGGCAAGGGTAAAAAAAGGCCGCATCCAAATGGATACGGCCTTGTTATGTGATTATTGGGTAATCAGCGATTAATAGTCGCGGCGAACCTCAAAGTAAGCCTGAGGATGCTTGCAAGCCGGACAAACCAGCGGAGCCTCTTTCGACTTGATGGTGAATCCACAGTTGCGGCACATCCAGATAACCTCCTCATCGCGGCTGAATGTCTTGCCGTCCTGCAACTTCTGTAAGAAGGCACGGTAGCGGTCTTCATGGTTCTTCTCGGCAATGCTTATGTTGCGATACATCAGTGCAATCTCAGGAAATCCTTCCTCATCAGCGGTTTTGGCGCAAGCGGGGTAGAGTTCGGCCCATTCCTCATTCTCACCGCCAGCTGCTGCCTTCAGATTGTCGATGGTGTTGCCGATAACGCCGGCAGGGTAGGCTGCTACTATCTCTACAGAGCCACCCTCCAGCCACTTGAACATCAGTTTGGCATGTTCCTTCTCCTGATTGGCTGTCTCCTCAAAATTGGCTGCTATCTGTTCATAACCCTCTTTGCGGGCTGCGCTGGCAAAATAAGTATAGCGGTTGCGTGCTTGTGATTCGCCTGCAAATGTCTTCATCAAATTCTTTTCGGTCTTTGTTCCTTTAATGCTTTTAGTCATAATAGTTATGCTTTTTAATGATTTCTTGTTTTACAGTTGTTGACAAAGATATAAATCTTTTTGAGAAAAGCAAACAGGCAAAAAACGGGTTTGGTTAAAAAATGAAAAACCGAAAAACTGTTCTTACTTTTTTTTCTTTTTTTTAGCAAAATGATGTATCGGCAGTTCTTATTTTCCGTACTTTTGCCGACTGAAATTGAAATTAAAATTCTTTTATTTAAATGAAAAAATTGTGTCTTTTGTTTTTGTTCTTGGGCGCATTGTGTGCAGTCCAAGCGCAGAACAAGTATGTCAAACTCATTGATGCGGGCCACTATGAGAAAGCTGAGGCTAAAATCAACCGCAAATTGGAAAAGGAGCCGACGGATATGGAAATCCTTTTTGCCAAGTCTTATCTGTTGTCAGCCCGTGCCTACAAGGGGCATGATGCCTATCGGGCTTATCAGACGATGGTACGTGTCTATAATCAGTATTTGCAGCTGGATGCCAAAGGCTGGGCGAAACTGAACAAAGCACATATCAATGATTCCACCATTGCAGTCTGCATGGACACCCTCAGTGCCCAGTTGTGCGAGGATGCCCAGCCGTCTCATCGCATCTCGGCCTATCAGCTGTTTGTCAACGTGTATAAGCGGGCTCACCCCAGATATACCGACCAGGCGGAAGCCCAGCGTTGCCATCTGGTTTATCAGGAGGCACTGAAGCAGAATACCGAAGCAGCTTTCCGCAATTTTGTGCGGATTTATCCTTATGCCAAGGATGCCGGAAAGGCATGGGACCACATTTGTGATTTTGAGCTTGCGAAAGCCGAAAAATCCGGCAATCCGGCTGCTTTCACCCAATATTTGGCCGACTATCCTGGCAGCAAGAATCAGAAAGCGGCGCAGAATGGCTATTACGGCTGTCAGTTGGCACATTCGGCGGTTCCTGGCCGTTGGCGCACCTATGCCGCTTCCCGTCACCGTTATCCCGCAGGCAGTGTTGATGATCTGGTATTTGACAGCGTCCGTGCCATAGGGTTGCGCCAGCGCGATGCCAAGGCATTGGCCTATTGCTACGACTCTTTCCCAAAACTGCGTTCCGACAATCTGCTATTGGCTTTGCACGACTGTTTTGTGAGAGATGGCGAGACCATCTCTGTCGATTCGTTTTACAAGAAGTATGATTCGGCATTGGGGGCGATACGCAATCCCTCCTTGCGTGCTCATTTGGATTCGATGAGAACCAAAGAATATGCGTTGGCTTTGATGGGGGCCAGAGTCTATCTTGGCTTTGCTGATGGGAAAAAGTTATCCGATGCCTATATCCGCGAGGCGGCGCCGTCCGACCGGGCCTATCTGGCTCTTCAATATCTGATTGGACCTTCACTCACCGCGCATAACTGGGCAGCGGCGGCAGCCATTGTGCGGAAGTATCAGCCATTATGGGCTTCCCGTCCGCAGCCTATCACCGGCTTGCTGGCCTTGATTGAGGCACCATGGGACAACACCATAAAAGCCCATGCCGTTACGGCGGCCAATTCAGTTGTCGGTTCAGAATATGTCCCTGTCATTTCGGCGGATAACAAAAAACTGTACTTCTGTGCGCAAGTCCGTCCCGACAATTTGGCGGGCGAGGATGTTTTTCTGTCCAGACGGACAGCCAAAGGCTGGGGCAAGGCTTCTTTGGTATCGGCTCTGTCCACCAAAGAGAATGACGCGCCGCTCTCCGTCAGTACCGACGGCAACACCATGGCCTATTTTCGGGACGGCAAACTATACTATGCCAACCGCACGGCAAAAGGGTGGAGTGTATCCCGCACTTTCTCCGATACCGTCAATTCGGGTGATTGGCAAGGTGACCTCACCTTCAGCAGCGACGGCAAGGTGATGATATTTGCCAGCGTGCGTAATGACAGTTACAATTACTATCCCGATTCTCTCTTCAACGGTGCATTTATACCGTATCATGGCATAGCAGGACACCATCAGTCAGACCTCTACGTTTCGCAACGTGATTCCGACGGGTCGTGGGGTGCCCCGGTCAACTTGGGCCCAGCTATCAATACCATCTACTGCGAGCGTTCGCCTTTTCTTCATCCAGATATGAAGACGCTGTATTTTGCCTCTGACGGACATGACGGTCTGGGCGGTCTCGACATTTACAAGACCACCCGCCTGGCCGATTCATGCTGGACCTGCTGGAGCACACCAGTCAATATGGGCAAGGAAATCAACACAGCCGCCAGTGACTGGGGTTATCAGGTTTCCACCGACGGCAAAGTGGCTTATTTTTCAAAAGCATCAACCCCCGATGGCCCCGATGATATCTATTCCATCAATCTGCCCGGCAAACTCCGTCCGGATTATGTAGCTACCGTGTCGGGCCGTCTGGTCAACAAGGCCAAACAGCCGATTGATGCCGAGATAGACTGGGAAGACCTGTCGACTGGCAAGAATGTGGGAATATCCAAGTCAGACCCTTCAGATGGCACGTACTTCATGGTATTGCCTTTGGGCAAGATTTACGGCTATTATGTCCGCCAGGACAGTTTCTTCCCCGTATCGGCCAACATCGATTTGCGAAATGTGGATAAGGAGACCGTGGTCAATAAGGATATCGACATGGTTACCTTTAACGATATGATAAAAAATGGCACCGCGGTGCCTATCAACAATCTGTTTTTCGAGTTTGGCAAGTCGGAGGTGTTGCCTTATTCCAAGCCTGAGCTGACTCGTTTGGCCAAAATCATTATCAAGAGCAATCTGAAAGTGGAAATCAGCGGGCACACCGACAGCATCGGCACTGCTGAGACCAATCAGAAGCTATCGCTTGACAGGGCCAACGGAGTCCGTGATTTTCTGATTGGTCAGGGCTGCAATCCTGATTTGCTCTCTACTGTGGGTTATGGCAATACGCGGCCAGTGGCTTCGGATGCCACTGAGGCGGGGAGATCCAAGAACCGACGGGTGGAGCTGAGATTCATTGCCAAATAAAAAGGAGATTAGACCAGTATAAAACGGAGGATGCCCTCTTCGCACTTGTGGCGGGGGTATCCTCCGTTTATTTTTTGTTCACTTCGGCTCTGGCAGCCAGCAGCATGCCGACCGCCATCAGAATGAATGCGATGCAGAAAACCAACGTCAGAGACTCGCCCAGCAGCAGGATGGAGAGCAGCACCCCGATAAAAGGGGCGCAGGCATAGTAGGTGCTGGTCTGGGCGGCACCGATGGTGCGCTGTGAATAGGTGTAGAAGTAGATGCTCAGTCCATACGACACAAATCCCAGTGTGCAGATGGCGGCAATGGTGGGCAGGGAGGGCAGTGCCTCGCCGATGATGAAGGCGATGGCCAAAGAGGCCAGACCGGAGCCGAAACCCTTGAAAATGACAATCTGACAAGGATTCTTGTCGGCAATTTGCCGGGTGCAGTTGTTCTCCAGTCCCCAGCAGATGGTGGCTCCAATCACCAGCACGGCTCCCCACGAAAACTTCAGGGAGGTCTGGTCACCGTTGAATGTGAGCAGCACACTGGCGGTGAAAACCAGCAGAATGGCTACCCACAGCTGTCGGTTCACCCGTTCGTGAAACAGCATGGAGGCAATCAGCGAGGTGGCCACAATCTCAAAATTGTTGAGCAGCGAGGCGCTTGATGCGGTGGTGTGGCTCAAGCCGAACATCATCAGCAGGGGTGCGGCGATGTCCAGAACTATCATTGACAGCACATAGGGCCAATCGTGCAGGCTCAGGTTCTCCTCTTTCTGTGCAAAGTGCAGATTCCTGCCAAAAAGGTTCAGGGCTGACATCCCGATGCCCGCACCCAGATACAGAAAAGCCGCCATCATGGAAGGCTGCACGTTCTGTAGCAGTTTTTTTGAGGCGGGAGTGCTCACCGCGTAGAGTGCCGCTGCCAATATGGCGAACGAGATGGCGCGTTTGTCTTTGTCGGTGTTTTCTGTTTTCATCTCTTTTCTATTTTTTCTTTTCTTCTTTCATCTGATTTTTAATCCATTCCTCCAGCCATTTCAAGCCCGCGCACCGCATCAGGCAGTAGTGGTTGTCCTGTACCACCACAGCCGCTTTGCTGCCGGCATAGAAAGCGATTTTCAGTCCTTTGAACTGCTTGCGCATCGGCAGGGAGGCCAGCCGCAGAAAATAGAGATTGCCCGTTTTGACCATTCGGGCATATTCGGCGGGTGAGAGGATTGCAGACTGACTGAGCAGGAGGTCTATCTGTCTGAACTCATTACGGCTTAGCCGTGCCTGATAGTCATAGGCCTTGTCTCCTTTCACATGTACTGCCAGTGCCATCACCGTGTCGGTGAGTGCCGTTATGGGTTGGCTTATGGGGGCAACATTCTCCTCTATCCATACGGAGTCGAGTTGTGAGTACATATCATCGACCGTGTGCAGCCTGAAGTGCAAATCGGCCGAGGTCAGCAGCCGTGCCATATCGGCGTCGAAATAAGGGATAGGGAGCTGAAGGAAGTATTCCTCACGGTCCACAAAGTGGTTATTTTCGTAGCTGAGGCTGCGAGTCAGCAGTTCCGCTTTTTCGCGCAGTTCCTTTGCGCTGGCAATGTGGCTGAAAATCCGCAGGGTGTCGAGCCGGCTCAGCAGATGTCGGGCGGAAGGACCTGCCAGCGAGGTGCGCAGGGTGGGTGCCGACAGCCGGAGCAGGGCGGCCGAGTCGGCAGCGGCCAGCGATTGCATCAGGGCATCGTAGAACATTTTTTGCGGTATCTTGCCGTCCGCGTTTCTTGTTGCCTGCTGGTACATACTGTTCCAATAGGGTTGCGACTGCAGGGGCTGCAGGTCGTAGTCGAATGACATCTCGGCATAGTTCATATAGCCGCGGTCCAGTGCCAGTTGCAGCGCATAGTGGCAAGAGTCCACCCGTTTTGCGCGGCAATAGCAGCAGGCCATGTTGTAATAGGGCGTGATGCTGCTGTCGCCCATGGCCACAGCCTGCCAATACAGACTGATGGCGCGGCCAAGCTGCTTGTGGCGGTAGGCGCCCATGGCACGGTGGCGTATGGCGGCCACCGAATCCAGCTGTATAGCCGTCGCACCCAGTGCAGATGCAAGTCCTGCGGCCACCAATATCAGTTTAATGAAAATACCTCTCATGGCATAAATGTAAAAGTATAAAAAAGTCCCTCCTCCACCGGATGGAGAAAGGACCTTCTCTGAATGAACGAATCATCTTATTCAATCAGTATCATGAAAAAAACTATTCAACGGTACATCCGGGCTTGGTAGGCTTCTGCGGCTGCACAATGCAGAGCTTTCCGTCGGCATTGATGGTGGAGAGAATCATACCCTGGCTGTCCACCCCTTTGAGTTTGCGGACGGGCAGGTTGGCAATGAAGCAGACCTGCTGTCCCACCAGCTCCTCAGGGTTGTAATATTTGGCGATGCCCGACACGATGGTGCGTCCGCCCATGCCGTCGTCAATCTTGAATTGCAGCAGCTTGTCGGCCTTAGGCACCTTCTGGCACTCCAGCACGGTACCCACACGAATGTCCAGCTTCTCGAAGTTCTCGAAAGGAGTGTCACCCTTCACGGGTTTAGGCTGCCAGTTGGCCAGCAGGTTCTTCTGCTTGGTATCGAGCAGCTTCTGCACCTGAGCCTCCACCACGCTGTCCTCAATCTTCTCAAACAGCAGTTCAGGTGTGGCCATCTGGTGTCCGGCCTCCACGAGGTCGATGCTGCCCAAGTCGCTCCACTTGAATTGTCCGATGTTCATCTGCTTGCGCAGTTTGTCGGTGCTGAAAGGCAGGAACGGCTCAAAAGCCGCCGACAGATTGGCGCAGATTTGTATGCTGAGGTTCATGATGGTCTTTACGCGTTCGGGGTCCGTCTTTATCAGTTTCCAAGGCTCCGTCTCAGCCAGATATTTGTTGCCGATGCGGGCGAGGTTCATCACCTCCTTCAGGGCATCGCGGAAGCGGAAGTTGTCGAGGTAGTTGTCCATCTCCTGACGCACATTCGAGAACTCCTGCATGGTGGCTTTGTCATAGTCGGTCAGTTCGCCGCGGGCCGGCACCTTGCCCTCGTAATATTTCTGGGTAAGCACCATGGTACGGTTGACAAAGTTGCCGTAGATGGCTACCAGCTCGCTGTTGTTGCGGGCCTGGAAGTCCTTCCATGTAAAGTCGTTATCCTTCGTTTCGGGAGCGTTGGCGGTGAGCACATAGCGCAGCACGTCCTGCTTGCCCGGCATATCTTCCAGATATTCGTTAAGCCATACGGCCCAGTTGCGGGAGGTGGAAATCTTGTCGCCCTCCAGATTCAGGAACTCATTGGCCGGCACATTGTCGGGCAGAATGTAGCTGCCTTCGGCCTTCAGCATGGTAGGGAACACGATGCAGTGGAACACGATGTTGTCTTTGCCGATGAAGTGAACCAGACGGGTTGAAGGGTCTTTCCACCAAGTCTCCCAGTCGTCGGGACGGAGTTCCTTGGTGTTGGATATGTAGCCGATGGGGGCATCGAACCAGACATAGAGCACCTTGCCCTCGGCACCCTCGATAGGGAGCGGAATGCCCCAGTTGAGGTCACGGCTCACGGCACGGGGTTGCAGACCCATGTCGAGCCAGCTTTTGCACTGGCCATACACGTTTGGTTTCCACTCCTTGTGCTCCTCCAGAATCCACTTGGTGAGCCAGTCCTGATACTTGTCGAGTGGCAGATACCAGTGTTTGGTCTGTCGCAGCACGGGTTTGGTTCCTGTTATTTTTGATACGGGGTCAATCAGGTCGAGTGGGCTGAGCGAAGTGCCGCAGGCCTCGCACTGGTCACCATAGGCATTCTTGTTGCCGCAGTGCGGGCAAGTGCCGGTGATGTAGCGGTCGGCCAGAAACTGCTGTGCCTTCTCGTCGTAATATTGGTCAGAAGTTTTCTCCACAAAGATGCCCTTGTCGTAGAGCGTCTTGAAGAAAGTGGAGGCCACCTCGGTATGGGTTTTTGAAGTGGTGCGGGAGTAGATGTCGAACGAGATGCCGAATTCCTCAAACGATTTTTTGATGAGGTTGTGGTAGCGGTCTACAATGACCTGAGGGTCCACGCCCTCTTTTTTAGCCTGGATGGTGATAGGCACTCCGTGCTCGTCAGAGCCACCGATAAATAAAACGTCTTCGCCCTTGAGCCGTAGCCAGCGCACATAGATGTCGGCGGGTACGTAAACGCCAGCCAGGTGTCCGATATGTACGGGGCCGTTGGCGTAGGGCAGTGCTGAGGTTACCAGTGTTCTCTTGAATTTCTTATCCATCTGTTCTCCTTTCTTTATATGTTCAGTTCGGGAAATGGCTCATCGGCCAATGGTGCTGACTATTGCCTCCCCCTTTGTCTGTTATCAGAAAAATTCTCAATTTGCAAATATACTGAAAAATCAGCTACGGAATAAGTGGGAGGTGGAAAATATGAATAAATAGCTGAGGCGGGCATCTGCCGGGGGGGTGCATGTTTCTTTTGGCAGTCGTGGCCGAAAGGATAGTGCCTCAGGCGCAAAGTGATGGAAGATTTATTTATTTGAATCTTCAAGCAGCCATTTGCTGGCAGAAATGATGTGAATGTTCAATCCATTTATTTCAGTGTCTTCATCTTCCGATGCGGTGATGATGTAGCCCTCGGTAAGGTGGCAGGCCAGCATGGCGTTTGTCAGTCCTTTTATTTCCCGTTTGCGGGTATTCTCGTCACTCATGAGGTAGCACACCTGTATGGCGTTAGTCACTTGTATGCCGTCTATCGTCATAAAGTCACATTCGTTGTTCCCGTCGTTATAGTAAAATATTTCTCCCGCATTTCTCCTTTTCAGTTCCACAAACACCAGATTCTCCAGCAGCCGTCCCTCCTCTCCGCTGAAGTGGAAACCCAGACTCAGCATGAGAGCGTTGTCAATCACATATATTTTTTTTGATGAGGATATCTGTTTTTTGACGGAGTAATCCATTTTGGGAATGGAAAAGAGCAGGTAGCTGTTTTCTATATATCCGATGTAGTTTTTGACCGTAGTGGGGCTTTTAATGTCTGAAGCCTTCGCCAACGAACTATAGCTGAACGGTTTGCCTATATTGCTGATGGCAAAATAGACCAGCTCTTTCACTTCCTTTTCGCCTGCAATCTGATGTCTTACCATGACATCCTTGTAAAGTATGTTGTCGTATAGTGTTTTCAGTATCACTTTCTCTTCCGACTTCAGATACATGGGGAATCCGCCCATCCGCAGATAGCTGGAGAACAATCGTTGCATCTTGCCCTTGTTGAGGGTGCCGGCTGTATTGCCAATCAGTTTTTGTTCCCCTTCCAGACAGAGAAATTCCTTGAATGAGAAAGGGTATAGCTCCATGCCGATGTAGCAGCCAGTGAGCAGGGTCCCCAGCTCGCGGCTCAGCATACGGGCATTGCTGCCGGTTATGAATATCTTTTTGCCTTGATTGTAGAGCCGTTTCACGAAATGCTCCCATCCCGGAATGTTTTGTATCTCGTCAAAGTAATAATAATTCTCGTTGCCGTACAGTTCGGCGAAGACCTCACACAAATCGGTGAAATTGTCGATGTTGAAGGAAGTCAGACGGTCATCGTCAAAATTGAAAAAGTAGTCGCTCTGGGGCATCCGCTTGCGTATCTGCTGCAGCAGCACCGATTTGCCGCAACGGCGCACACCTGTTATTATAATGATTTCTTCGCTATCCAGATAGGATTCGGGGAATGTCCGTTCTATGATTTTTCTGCCCGACAGAAATTCCTTTTGGTCTTCAATAATGTCTTTCAGTATTTCCTTTGTGATGCGTGTTGCCATTGTTCTTTCCTCCTTTCTGCAAATATACAAATATTCTCCATTGCAAATGGCGAAAAATTGCAAATATCTCCATTGCAAATGGCGATAATGACAAAAAACCGCCATTACAAATGGCGGTTTTTGTTGCTATGTTGGCCTTGAAAGGCTGAAATCAGGGCGATAAAAAAAAGGAAAGACCCTCGTCGCTGTTTTTTTTATTTGTCCGACTTCCGTCGGTTGCAATCTTTGCAGAGCATTTGCAGATTGTCGTCACTGGTTTTGCCCCCCTCGCACCATGGGGTGATGTGGTCGCCCTCCATTTCATTTATCTCGAAATGCTTGTGACAGATGGGGCAGATGCCCTGCTGCCGCTGATAGGCCAGCCCTTTCTGCTTTTCGCTGAAGGCGCGTATGTTCAGTTCCTTCTCCTCATGGCTGAGCAGATAAGCGAAGATGCCCTTCCTGTTGCTCACCTCCTCGTCCTCCATCAGCCGTGCCACCTGCGAATTCATTTCGGCAGGGTCGTGCTCCTCGGTGCCATACTTGTTGAAGAGTGTGCCCCAGTCCACCCCTTTCATTTCCTTGTAGTAGTGAGAGTAGACCGTCTGCACCCAGCTGATGACCGAGTTGAAGTAGTTCCACAAATCCTCGGCCGAGTCCTTCTGCTGGTGCTCCGCCATGTATTGGTCGATGTGTCCGTCCGAAATCCAGCGGATGACAGTCTCCAGAAATTCCTGCCGGATGGGAGAGCCGGTGAGGTAGTTGCCGCCGATGCCGTAGGCAGCGCAGCCCGTCTTGCTGAAGTATCGTTTGGCATCGCTCACCCATGGGCCGTGATATACCGCATTGCGCAGTTCCTGGTCGGTGAGTCTCTCGCCAGCAATGTTGATGGTCTTGAACCAGTCAAGTTTCTCGCTGGGCTCGCCAGTGCAGAAGTACACCATCAGTTTGTAGCCGAGAATCCGTTGCTGAATGTCCGTCTGCAGATTGCCGAAGTACATTTGCTGTGCGTTGATGGGCACGCTGTAGACGCCCGCCACATATTGGCAGATGCTGATGGTGCGCTGCTGTCCGTCCATCACCTCGTAGGTGCCGTCGGTGTGGGTGGCCCAGTACATCACATTCAGTGGAAAACCCTTCAGCACAGTGTCGATAACGGCCTCCCGCTGTTTGTCCTTGTAGATGAATTCCCTCTGGTAGGGCGGACGTATGTCCAGTTTGCCGCCGTAGGCTGTCACACCGTTCTCGGCATCGTCTTTGTAATCTTTCGATAGGTCGGCTACCGTTACTTCGTTCAATTCTATTTGCATATTGCTGGTTGTTTGATTTTTTTGTCGGTTGTTAGTGTTTGCG
>CALMUD010000090.1 GCA_937872735.1 uncultured Bacteroidales bacterium | reverse complement strand
CTGTCAGTCAGTTTACTCTCCGTCAATCCTGCTTTATGATATGGATATCGCGTTGAGGGAACGGAATTTCTATATGGTTCTCGTTCAGAACATTATAGATGGTTTCTTTCACCTTGCTGTTCACCCAGAACTTGTCCTCCACCAGCACCCAGTATACTACATTCAGGTTGACGCAGTTATCACCAAAATCCTGGAAAGCAACCGATACACCCTTGTTAGACAGAATGTTCTCGCGGCCGTCCGGTTTACGCTCCATCAGTAGCGATATGGCATTGCGCAGCATCTCGCGAACCTTGTTGACGTCTGTGCCATAAGCCACACCCACTGGTATCATGGTCAGCTCGTAACCATGGTTGCGGGTAAGGTTCTTGAAATTCTTGTTGAACAGTGAACTATTGAGGAAGGCTATGATACAGCCATCGTTGGTCAGCACCTGCGTGCTCTGATAGGTCACACTCTCCACCTTGCCTCTGATGCCGTCACACTCTATCCAGTCACCCACGCGCACACGGCCCGTCATCAGCGACATGCCATAGAAGAAGTTTTCCAGAAGGTCCTTCATGGCGAAACCGATACCGGTAGCCAAACCTGCGGTCACTATCGAGATGCCCGACTTAGGCACTTGCAGCATAAACAGGGCCATGATGAAGAAGACGCCCCAGATGAATATGGAGGTCAGATTGTTGACCAGCGACAGATTGGCCTGTCCGTTCACCACATCGGCTTTCTGCATACAGTGGCGGCGGTAAAGCGCCTTGACCAGATAATTGAAGTAACGGAAAAGGAAATAGGCGGCACATACCACTGTTATCTTGAAGAGGGAGAGCTGCAACACATCCGGAACGTTGATGAAGTTGTAGAAATATACGGTAATGACAGCCTCGGTAAGATCGAACATGGAGGCAGCCCATACAATACAGAAGAAGAGGGAATAAACGGCCGATATGGGCACTATACACATATTAATAAGGTCGAACAGCCAGGTCTGACCGATATAGTTGCCCTTGTTCTTCTTGTCGGAAAGGTCGATGCGGGCCTCCACTTTCGGCACTGCTGTAATGGTTTCACCTTTTTCTATGCGGCGCTCCATGCCCCGCTTCACTTGCTTCAGCTTCTTCAGCCGCACTTTCTTCTCCAGATACTTGGTCTCATATTTCTCCAGCAGGTGGTAGCAGCAGGTAATGGTCTGCACAAAGGCCAGCTGGAACAGCCACCAGATGAATATCTGCACGGCCAGCAGCGTAAATCCTTTCCACGAGCACACGCACGATACGGCCATCACCGCAAAAGTAATCCAAGCATAAAATGAATCGGCCTTAGGTACCTGATGCGCAAACTTGCGTATGCTGAACCATTGCCACACCGTAAACAATACCATCAACGGGAAGAAGATGATGTTGATAAGGTCATTTGGAATGAACACGATGCGGAAACTGATAATCAGGAATCCCATCAGTATCATTGGGGTATATGCCCGGACGCCCGCTTTTATCTGATTGGCCTTCAGGCGAACCAGCAACGACACGAGGATGGCACCCAACAGCCATGCAAACTCAATTAACAGTCCCGTGGCCATCTGCAGGAAGTGATGATGCATAAATATCATGGCAAACATCACCGCTATGGAGAAGAGGAACACCGCCACCACCATTATCAGGCAGGCTTTCTTGCCCTCAAATTCGGGGGTGCGGAATCTCTTAGGCACCAATAGACGTACTATGATGTTGCCCAATATGCCTGCCACTATCAGATAGAAAAACACGAAGATAACCAGACCTATCACCACGGGGCCTCGCCATTCCGAATGAATCTTGCTGGTTTTCGTCTCCGAATATTTGTCGTTCACCTCCATTTTGGCCCGCTGTATTCTGCGGGGCAAACGTTTAAGTATGGACAAATAACTGTCGTCGCCATTCACGAATATGTTTTTCTGCAAGGCGGCATAGCGTTTCTGCGCATAATCGTTGCTTTTCTTCAGACGCTGCTGTACCATCACATAGTGCACATTGTCCTGTATGATGTTGGCTTTCAGGTTCTGCATGGTCACCAGTATGGCTTTGGCATAAGTCAGACAAATGGCACGGTTGGCCTGGCCTGCGGAGTCCAGCATAAACGATTTATCCTTGGGAGCAGGAGGTCTGTTACCGCCCGGGCGCATAGGAGGTGGTGCTGGCATATTAGGTTTATTCAGCATCGGGGGTATGTTCTCGAGGGTGGTTATCAGACTTTGATAGCGGGCTATCTCGGTCGTCAGTTTATCCACCATACGAGTATAAGGCTGGCGGCTGAATTGGAAATCACGATATTGCTGGGTAGCCTCATCGCAGGCATAAGCCAAGTCAAAGGTATAGTTGGGCTGCTGTGAATAGAGCATCAGCGAGATTTCGTCACTCTTCTGCATGGTGGCCACTATCTGCTTGTGTTGGCTCTCGTTCATCTGGTTATAGCGGGCCACCCGGTCTTGCGACTCGTGGTAGTTGGTCTCCAACTCATTGCGCAACACGGCTATGGTGGTCTTCAGGTCCCGTTCCTGCAGCACGGCGTGGCCGGGCATCGTCATTGCCAGCAGCAAAACCGCGATTGTCAGTATTCTTTTCATTTTACGTGTTTGTGTTACTTTATAGGCAACAAAGTTAAATAAAATATCGGTATCAGCGCCTCTTACGCCCAAGTTTTAAGAGAAGGAGGAATTTTCAACGATATACGCTTTGTTTTTCCGCTCAAATGGAACATACAAAACGGTCCGGCACTTGACAGTACCGGACCGTTTCTTTTTACAGGTTGAGAAATTTTCTTAGCAAACTATATCTTTTTTACTTGTTCTCGAAATAACGCTTCCAGAGACCGAGGAATCCTGCACCGTGGCGGGCCTCGTCCTTAGCCATCTCATGCACTGTGTCATGAATGGCATCGAGGTTGAGTTCCTTGGCACGCTTGGCAATGCGCATCTTGTCGGCACAGGCTCCCTGCTCGGCAAACATACGTTTCTTGACGTTAGTGCGGGTATTGCCAACCACATCACCCAGCAATTCGGCGAACTTTGATGCATGTTCTGCCTCCTCAAAAGCGTAGCGCTTGAAAGCCTCCGCAATTTCAGGATAGCCCTCACGGTCAGCCTGACGGCTCATTGCCAAATACATGCCAACCTCACCACACTCACCATTCCAATGGGCATTCAGGTCCTTAATCATTTCGGCATCGTCAACCTTGCCGTCACCAATGTGATGCTGGGTTGCGAACTCGAAAGAACCATCTTCCTTCAACTCCTGGAACTTTGATCCTGGAACTTTGCATACTGGGCACTGCTCTGGTGCTGCATCTCCTTCATAAACGTATCCACATACGGGACAAATGAATTTAGCCATAATCTTAATGTTTTGTTAGTTTATTTGTATTTAAAAATCTGTTTCTCTTTATTTACTTTCAGTTTTCCTTGTTGAGGTTCATCTTGTCGGTACAGTGCTTACAATAACCTTTGTACGACAACTCGGAAGTGATAATGTTGAACTCGCCTATTTTCTTGCGATATACCGTCTTGATGGCTGGCAAATCATTGGGAAAAATATCGAATACTTGTCCGCAGCCGATGCACTGGAAATGCGCATGAGGCGAAACGTCCCCATCGAAACGGGTGTTTTTGTCGTCTATGCCCAACATTAGCGCCACTTTCTTTTCTGCAAAAAGTTTGAGGGTACTGTAAAGGGTCGTTTTAGACAACGAAGGCATCTGAGGGTTCAACTCCTCATAAATCTCGTTGATGGTGGGGTGGGTACGATGTTCCCAAAGATAGTTGAGCACAGCCACACGCTGAGCGGAGACTTTGACTCCATGTTCACGTAAACAATCTATTGCGTTCCTATCCATGTTTGTATCTGTTTTAATGTTGAACTGATTACAATGCAAATTTAAAATCATTTCAACTTAAATGCAAATATTGAGAGAACTTTTTTTCAAAAAAAAGCAAAGAAAACTCCACATGGAAAATAATACCTCAGTACCAAATAAAAACACTAACTTTGCACAATAGGCAAAAACCGACTATCACACCTATTTATATATACAAAAAAACAAAGCAATGACAACAATAGACAAAAGCAGATTCGTGGGCATCATCCCGTCAAGATACGCCTCTTCCCGTTTCCCTGGCAAACCATTGGCCATGATTGGAGGAAAAAGTATGGTGCAACGCGTATACGAGCAGGTGAACAAGGTACTCGACTTGGTGTATGTGGCCACTGACGACCAACGCATATTTGACGCAGTTGAAGCCTTCGGAGGCAAGGCTGTGATGACATCGGCCAACCACAAGAGCGGAACAGACCGCGTGCAGGAGGCCTACTCCAAAATAGGTCAAGGACGTGAAATTGCCATCAACGTGCAAGGTGACGAGCCTTTTATACAGACCAAACAGATTGAAACGGTGTGCCATTGCTTCGACCAGCCCGGCACCCAACTGGCCACTCTGGTAAAGCCGTTTGGCGAGAACGACGGCTGGGAGGTGCTCAACAACCCCAACTCCCCGAAAGTGGTACTCAACAAGGCGGGAGAGGCCATGTATTTCAGCCGTTCGGTCATTCCCTACAAACGTGGAAAAGACCAGGAGGAATGGCTGAAATGCCACACCTACTATAAACATATAGGTCTCTATGCCTACCGTGCCTCTGTGCTGAAAGAGATAACCGCCCTGCCCCAATCGGAGCTGGAACTGACCGAGAGCCTGGAGCAGTTGCGTTGGCTGGAAAATGGTTACCACATCATGACAGGCATCACCGACAGCGAAACCGTTGGCATCGACACGCCCGATGACTTGCGCCGCGCTGAGGAATTTCTGAACAGCCACAAAAATTTATTCTAACACACACCGCCATGCTCGACAGAACCATAGCCCCGGACATTCATGCTCCCGAATTTTTTCCATTTCCTGCCTACGAGTCGCGCACGCTCAGCAACGGCACGCCACTGCACCTGCTGCCCATCAGCGGCTCCGAATTTACCGATATCACTATCAGCACCCGCGCCGGCGACATTTTTCAGCAAAAGAAATTGCAAGCCTCACGCACCTGCGGTCTGCTGAAGGGGACCACCACCAAACGGAAGGCCAGTGAAATTGCCGAGATGCTGGATTACTACGGTGCTGTGGTGAAGTGCATACCCGGACTTATCAACACCACTGTGACGCTGTCGGCCCTCACCAAACAGACCAACAGGCTACTTCCAGAGGTGGGAGATATGTTGCGCCACCCCGCTTATAAGGAAAAGGAATTCAACATCAAGAACAACATTGCCCTGCAACGGTTCATACGCAACAAGCAGGAGGTGTGTTACCTATCGGGCATGCAGTTGCGCCGTATGCTGGTGGGCAAGGAGCATCCTCTTTGCTCAAGTGTGGAGGAGGAGGATTACCGGAAGCTATGCGTCGACGACCTGAAAACCTACCACCTGAAACAATATACCGCTGCCAACCGCGCACTGTTTGTGGCTGGCAACATCAACGAGGAGGTAATCAAGGCTCTCGACAATGAGTTCGGTCAAGAGGAACGGGTGACGGCCAACGAGACGCCCGCTGTCATTCCTCCATTGCAGCCTGCCGATGAACATACCGCTTTCACCCCCAAAGAGGGCTGTCTGCAATCGTCCGTATCAATAGGTATCAAAACCATTGCCCAACACACAGCCGAAGGGTTTGGCGACTACCCTGTGCTGAGCATTCTCAACACGCTGCTGGGCGGATACTTCGGCAGCCGCCTGATGAGCAATATCAGGGAGAAAAAAGGATATACCTACGGCATCTATTCCGCCCTGACCGCCTACCCCGACTTCAGCCTGCTGACCATTGAGGCCCAGACAGCCATACAACACACCCGCCCGCTGATAGCTGAGACCATGAAGGAGATTGAACGATTGAAACAGGAGCCCGTCGGTCAGAACGAACTGGACATGGTGCGCCGCTACCTGCAAGGCAACTATTTGCAAACCATGAGTCAGGGGCTGGGCCTGCAAGATAATTTCCGCCAAAAGACTCTGCGCGGCATCGACTGCACCAACTATTACCGATGTATGTGGGATGCACTGCTGGCCATTACTCCCGAAATGATAATGGACACCGCCCGCAAATATCTCATCACCGACCAGTTCTATACCGCTGTGGCTGGCCAAATGGAATGAACGATGAAAGAACTTAGCATCTGCATACCGGTTTACAACCAAAGGGTCACCCAGCTGGTGACCACTCTGCACCAGCAGGCCCAATCATGCCCCGATCTGACTTTCGAGATTGTGGTGGCCGACGACCACTCTTCCCTCCACGAGGAGGAGAACCGAGCCGCACTATCCGACATGCCTGATGTGAGATACAGCAGCCTGCCCGCCAACTCCGGACGCGCGCACATACGCAACTATCTGGCTCAACAAGCCCGATACAACAGACTGCTTCTGCTCGACTGCGACACCACACCTCCCGACAGCCTTTACATCAGCCGCTATCTGCAAGCCATGGACCATGACATTGTAGTGGGAGGATGCACCTATGACAGCACACCCCCTGACACCCATCACTTGCTGCGCTGGAAATATGGACTGAAATATGAAAGCAGAACGGCTGATGAACGCAACGCTGACGCCAACAAAGGCATCTCAACTTTCAACTTCATGATCAGAAGGGACTTGCTGCTCCACATTCCATTCAACGAGACAATCTCCAAATATGGACATGAGGACACTCTGCTCGGCTGGGATATGAAACAAGCAGGATATGTCATCTTCCATATCAACAATCCTCTCATTCATCTGGGGGTGGACGATACGGATTCCTTTCTGCAAAAGACCGACCTGGCAGTTATGAACCTCTGGCAACTGCTCCAAAACCCCGACTGCCCTGCCGCCCTGATTGACAGCATCAACCTGCTGCGCTGCTACCAAAAGGTGAAACGCTGGCATCTGAAAACCTTTTTGACACTATTGACAAGAATAAGCCGCAGACTGACGCTGCTTAATTTGGAATCGGGGCACCCTCTAATTCCTTTGTTCCAATGGTATAAACTGGGCAGACTGCTGGAAATATCAGCTAAGGCATAAGGCAAAAAAGAACAATGGACGGCTTCACAGTCATCCATTGTCACACTGCAGATTCAAATATCAAGTGCAAAAATAATCAAAGGGAAAGAAAGAAGAGTTTC
>CALMUD010000089.1 GCA_937872735.1 uncultured Bacteroidales bacterium | reverse complement strand
TCCGTTTTTTGACGGACTATTTTGATTGCTATTTTTGACATACGCTATTTGAAATTAGATAAAGAGGATAATAAAAGAATATTAATAAGAGGTGGAATCAACAGCTGCCGAATCAGCTGGCGCAGCAGCCTCATCATCGGGATAAGCTGCTGCAGAATCAACAACAGTTTCATCAGTAGTACCACTCTCTTCCGTCTGTGGTTCCTCTGAATCGGAGGAACTGCCGGCAAGCTTATAAAACGCGAAAATTGCCAGAATAATGAGTCCCACTATCAGAATCACCTTCACAGCAGAATCATTGCTCATGGACGGAGTGGTGCCAATAGGTTCCGAAATGACCTGCGGTCCCTCTCGCTGCCACACAAACCGGGGCAACTTGACGTGTTGGTTGGTCTGCGTGACGGTCACCTTAAACATCACCGACTTATAGCCCGCCCGCCACAACTCGAGGTGAATCACCGAACCGAACGGAACAATAAGGGGCGACTGAAAAGACATCCCATCCTTGAAATAAAGGCAAGTTCCAGAGCCGCACTGCTCCAGCTGATCTGTGGTGGGAGGCAGCAGCGTTACATTGCCCTGCCGCAAATTCTGAGGCAAGTCGATGCCGACATGGGGAGCGGCACCCAACTCCAGCTCCTCCGACACGTCAGTCCCCATATCCACTGTGGCAGTCTGTGTAGCAGAGACTACAACTTGGTCATCAGCCGATTGCTGTTTATCCACAGCATTTTCTGCGGAATCAGGTGTTTCATCAGCAACAGAAGTCAAACCCGAATCCTTTATCACGATGACGGATGCAGGAAAGACCAATCCGGTATTCTTCTCTGCCAGCAGCACCTGCTTATAAACAGAAAGACACGCATCATTTCTGTGAATCAGCACATTGGCCAAATCCTCGTTACCCTTGTAATACAGCACACCGCAAGCATCGGTACACTCTCCATCCTCACCACTCTCTCTCGGGGTAAAAGACTCCGCATCCGCCTCGGGATAAGCGCGGTCGAAAAATATATCATTCACTGCTTTTTCTATCCGCAACGTTTGCACCATCCGCAACGCGTTATTGCAAATGGCGAGGGCATCCTGAGCATTCAGCTGCACACTGTCTGGCAAATACAGGTAAGCCGCAGTGCTATCCAACTTCTTCAGCGACAGCACGCATCCACTCTTCACCCATTGCAAGCAGGCAATCACACTATCGCTGGTCAGTCCCTTTACACTTGACATCAAATCATCGCGCGAGTAATTGATATCATTGCTCCAATCACCATCATTGCGGCTATATATGGTTTGCAGGTTCTCCTCAGTCCTGACAATCTTAATTGAAATAGGTTTCATCTTGTATCGATATTTTGTAGTTTCTGGTTGATTGTTTATTTTTCTCCTTATTCCAGATTTTTTTGTTTTATAAAGATAATAAGGTTTTGAGAAAAAACAAAAAAACTGAGCCTTCCGTTATGGAAAGACTCAGCTTTAACTAAAAAATTAAAATATTGGCAACATAGCCACTTAAATATCATACGCCTGACAAATCTAAAAAGTCAAAGACAAACCGACTTTATTATATCCGCCAACAAAATTCAATTCAAGAGGAGAACATTCATTTTCCATCGGCACATAAGCATCATCGTGCACAAAAGAACGATAGAACGCCTTCAGGTTGTTCCGTTCAATACACTTACCTCCTATCATCAGAGGAGCACCGATACTTACCATAACCATGCCACCTTCAATCAAAGTATTGCTACCCGAATCATCCGCCAGCTTTGATGCCACCAGATTTTTCTCTATTACCCCCATACCCAGAAAGACAATACCTGTAAAGAAAGGAATTTTACCAACAATACTCGCCACATGGCCTCCCTTATATTTCGCCTTGTACTCTGGCGCACAAGCCTCCATCATGCGGGAAGTTTCAATCACTCCCAATTTTTTGCGGCCCCGATACAGTTTTCCACTCTTGTCCCATAAAATATCAGACCCCAATTTATTGCAGTCCTGCGAATAATCCTTATTATTCTTTTTATCCAAATTTTTATTCACGGCATCCGCTTCCAGATGGTCCACCTGACCATTGGCATACCTTATTTGTGAAACTCCCATGGCATGAACCGTATAAGCTGGTCCTTGAGGGTTCTCCAATTTTTTATACGAAATAATATCAGATCGGAAGAGCACACGTCTGAACTCCAGTCACCGCTCA
>CALMUD010000088.1 GCA_937872735.1 uncultured Bacteroidales bacterium | reverse complement strand
CTATTTTTGCTATAAAAACAGACTCCACCGACATTTGCCGCAGACGCTTGCGGCAAGTGCCGGTGGTGTTTTTTGTTGTGGATTAGGATTTTTTGTATATATTTGCTAAGTCAATAAAACAAAAAGCTCGGGCTATATGAATAAATTGTTGCGTGTGTTGATGGTGGCCAGTATGTTGAGTGCGGCCTGCGAGGCAGTATCTGCCCGTAACCATTCCCCCAAAAGAGACAATCAGGAAACCAAAATATCGGAGAGCCAGCTGGTGACGGAATCTGGTGTGAAATATCAGACGGTGAAGGTGAAAGGCGTACCGCTGCGCATGGTGTGGATTGAGGGTGGCTCATTCAGCATGGGTAAACAGAGTGTGGATGCCAAGGCCCCCTTTTATGATGCATCGGCCAACAGTGATGAGGCTCCTGTGCACGAGGTGACCCTTTCGGGCTTCTATCTGGGACAAACAGAGGTGACGCAGGCACTGTGGCAGGCCGTCACCGACTCCAATCCCTCGTATCACCAGTGCATGGATTGCCCCGTAGAGCGCGTTACTTGGGCCGATTGTCTCCGATTTTGCAATGCCCTCAGCCACAAGCTTCATCTGAAACCTTATTACGACAACATTACCGACACCTCGGCAACCATCATAGCAAAAGCCAATGGATTCAGACTGCCTACTGAATCGCAATGGGAGTTTGCCGCGCGTGGCGGACAACTGAGCCGCAAAAACCGTTATGTCGGAAGCGACAGCGTGAGCAAGGTGGCCTGGTATAATGGTTACAGCTACGACCCCGCCTTGCAGGACCGGGTGCAGACGGGTCTGCCCGCCACCTCAACGGGCAAGGTGGCACAACTGCAACCTAATGAGCTGGGACTGTATGACATGAGCGGAAATGTGTGGGAATGGGTGTTCGACCGATATTCTCACTATCCACGTTTGCCGCTGACCGACCCCATGGGCCCTGCCTACGGCAGCTATCATGTGCTGCGAGGCGGCTCCTGGCTCGACGATGGCCGCCATTGCCGCCCTTCGTTCAGAGTGATAAACGAGGCGACCGACTGCTATAATGTCAACGGACTGAGAATAGTGTGCCCCGTTGGTGCCATGTTTCAGCTGAAATAGGACTAATACAGCTGTCCTTCTCTTATCATCTTTTATTATCAATTATTTACCGAAAAAACCTTATATTTGCAGTTTTAGAAAACTAATAAAAGAGTAACATAAGATGAAAGTAGCATTAGTGGGATATGGCAAGATGGGCAAAATCATTGAGCGAATAGCCAAGGAGAGAGGACACCAGATAGTGTCAATCATAGATATAGACAATCAGCAGGATTTTGAGATCGGAAGAGCACACGTCTGAACTCCAG
>CALMUD010000087.1 GCA_937872735.1 uncultured Bacteroidales bacterium | reverse complement strand
TTTCCCTACACGACGCTCTTCCGATCTGATGTTTGCCATTGTGGGGGCCTTGGAGGGGTTGCTGCGCAAGGCTGACCGTACGTCTCCAGATGATAGGCAGCGGGTGCTGGGTGAGGTGCTGGGCTCTGCCCGTACTTTGCAGAATGAGATGACACGCCTCCTTACGTGGGCCACTTCCAGTCAGGATGATATAGAATACCGTCCGGCCAATGTCGATTTGGAGAAGATGCTGGCCGAAGATGTGGCGCTGTTGAGGGCCTCGATGAAAGCCAAAGGTCTTTCCATTTCTGTGGATGTGCAGCTCTCGCACTTTGTGTTTGTCGATGCGCGGATGGTCAGTACAGCTGTCCGGAATATTATTGGCAATGCCATCAAATTTACCCCTGCCGGCAAAGGCATCAGTCTGAAAGCCTGGCAGCAACGGGGATTGGCGGTGATTCGCATTGCTGATGAAGGGGTGGGAATGTCGCCTGCCAAGTTGGAGGAGGTCCGTTCGCAAGGGCGTCATGTCTCTTCGGAGGGTACTCAGGGTGAGCGGGGTACGGGTCTTGGCATCGGCATTACCCAGGACTACATTTTGCAGAATAATGGCCAGCTGGATATTGACAGTGTGGAGGGTCATGGCTCTGTATTTACCATAACGCTGCCGTTGGCCGATGAGGTGCTCTCCCAGTCGGTAGAGCCTGTCACGTCGGTTCCTTCGTTCGAAGTCAATATGGAACTGATGGAGGGTAACACCATTCTGGTGGTCGATGATGACCCTCTCATTTGTCAGAATATCAAGAATATGCTCGACTCTTACGTCTCGGTGCTTGTTGCCAATAACGGTAGGGAGGCGCTTGATGTGGTGTCGCGCAATGTGGTTGACCTCATTCTTAGCGATGTGGAGATGCCGGTGATGAATGGAATAGATATGAGTATGGAATTGGCCAAGAATGTGCAGACCAACTACATTCCTATTCTCTTTCTGTCGGCCAAGAGCTCGGAGTCGGACCGTCTGCTGGGATTGCTGACAGGAGCTATTGATTATATACCTAAACCTTTTAGCCAGAATGAGTTGCTGATAAAGATGAACAACATTCTGGCATTGCGCCAGCGTCAGCAGCAACGTTTGTTGGAGGAGCGTTTGCAGGCTATTACCCATCCAAAGGAGGAGGAGCCGCCAGTCTCTGTTCAGCCTGCTGGTTCTGTCGTGCCCGTTCCGGGTACGGAGATGCCGGTCCCTGCTGTCGATTTGCCAGATGAAACATCAGTTGAGGTTGCTGCCCCTGTTGAAGAGAAAACGCCGGTTGAATCCCAGCCATCTGTTCCTCCAGTTGAGGCTGTCATGGAGGAGTCAATCAACCCCATGCTGCAAAGTCTGCTTGAGGTCATTGACAAAAACTATTCCGATAGCCAATTCTCAGTGGAGCGGTTGGCCGACCTGATGTGTATGACCAAAATCACATTGTATCGTCGGGTAAAATCCTTATCGGGTAAGACGCCTGTGGAGTTGCTCAACGATTATAGACTCAACAAGGCCCATCAGTTGTTGAGCACCACAAACATGCCAGTGGCTGATGTGGCATTCAATGTTGGATTTACCGACCCTGCTTATTTCACCCGCCGTTTTCATGCGGCGTTCCATTGCTCACCCAGCGCGCTGCGCGACTGAATGCTTGCATATTCTGTATAGGTTGGCACCTTTGCAAAATAGGTTGTCAACCTTTTTTGTATCTTTGTGAGAATGGAGTCTTTAAATTATTCACGCTTATGTTGTTTCCGATTGGCATACAGAATTTTGAAAAAATCCGCAGGGGAGGTTACGTCTATGTGGACAAGACCGCGCTGCTGTATGAAATGGCAAATAGTGGCAGCTATTATTTTCTGAGCCGTCCGCGCCGTTTTGGCAAGAGTCTGCTGCTTTCCACGC
>CALMUD010000086.1 GCA_937872735.1 uncultured Bacteroidales bacterium | reverse complement strand
GGCAAGACGGAGATATTGCTTTACTATAACAACGGATTCTTGAAGGATGATGGAAGCATCGCCCATCGGGATGCCGATGAGGTGGTGTGCCATGCGGTTGTTATTGTGACCGATACCACCCGCCCTTCCGTAACGTGCGGAAAGTATGCTGCCTCCAAGACCATTGCCATAGACGATGCTGCCACCACGTGTGAGGTTCCTGCCGCTACCGTGAATTTGCCAACTCCTACACTTACCTATTTAAGCGCGGACGATAATTGTACGGGGGGCAACCAGCTAAAACTGAGTTTGAAACGCGAGAAAGATGGTTACAGTTGTGTGGCTGATAACAATTTCAACACCTGTCTTGACGTTGCCTATCCATTAGGTACCACCAAGGTGACTTGGATTGTGACGGATTCGGCAGGCAATGCCAACACTTGCGTCAACACGATTACCGTGGTGGACAAGACTGCTCCTGATTGCCCTCCATTGGCCGATGTTCTCAAAGATGTATCGTGTGTTCCAATCAGTGGTACCGATGTTGGACTGACGGTACCTACCACCACCAACGACAAATGCTCGCCAGTGGGGACTACTGCCTCCATTGCGGGTGTGGGTAGTCGTGCTGATGGAATGGATGTGATAAATGGTGCTTATAAAGTAGGAACCACTTTGGTGAATTGGACCTTTACGGATGCGGCAGGCAACAAGCGTGTTTGCCCTCAGAATGTCATAGTAAAGGATACCGCTCGTCCTGAATTTGATTGCAGCAAACTCACGGATATAGAGATGACTTTGGCAGCCGACCAATGCGTAATGCCGAAGTCGGATGTCAAATTGCCGGCTCCTGTTGCCCATGATTGTGGTGACGAAACCGACATTAATGGCGTTGCCACCAATGTGCCGGAAAATTATCCGGTGGGACTCACCACTATCAAATGGACTTTTACGGATAAATCGGGTAACATAAAAACCTGTGACCAGAAGGTGACTATCAATGACAATACGCCGCCAGCCGTTACCTGCCCGTCTGATGTGACAGTGGATGCACCTAAGAATGAATGTTCCGCCTCCGTGAGTCTGACTCCATTGACCATTAATGATAAATGTGACGGTAACATCACAGCCGAATTCGTAAGCCGTAGTGACACCAAGGCTCGTGATGATAAATATCCCGTAGGTACCACCACCGTCACTTGGACATTTACCGATAAATCGACTAACGTAACGACCTGCAAGCAGAATATTACCGTAAAGGATATCACTCCGCCAGAGCTTGACTGTGGCACTGTCAATTCGTTCACTATACCAACAAATTTGAACTCCTGTTCAGTGGAAGCCTCTGTTGTTGGTGGAAAAATAACTGTGCCTACTGCCCATGATGCCTGTGACAATGCGGATATAACGTTGTCTGCGGTTCATCGCTATTATCGTGGACTCAAAGGCACCGATGCCCCCGTATTGGTGACAAAGGTTGATGGCGTCACTCCAGCTGAATGGAATACTGGTGAAATTCTTTACAAGCCAGGATATACCGATATCTATTTCATATTTAAGGATGCGGCGGGCAATGCCGACTCCTGCAAGAAAACCGTTTTTGTGGATGACATCAATGCGCCATCCATCATTTGCGGTACCAGCAGCTATACATTGCATCCTGCCGCAGGCCAATGTTCGGTGACCATCGACCCCGCCGTTTATTATCCAGGTCAGGCTACCGATATTTGTCAAAATACCAAGTTGGACGGTACGCTGGTCAATCTGGTGTGCTCTTCCGATCTGGTCAATCTGGATGACCCATCGAAGACAGTTCCGGCAAGCATAACCATATCATCGGGTACTACCGTGAAATTTGGCTGGATATATACCACCGCAGCGGGGCAGACTACCACCTGTGCCAAATCAATCACCGTGACCGATGATCAAAAACCGATTTTTGATTGTGCTAACTGGGCCAAGAAGGAAATTACTGTAACGGCAGCCACTGGCGATTGTGAGGCCAAGGGTGCCGCCGTCAAGATTGCTATCGGCGACTATCCAAAGGCCGACGACAACTGCGACGGGACAGCCTCCATTACGGGTGTGCCTGTCCGCAGCGATGCACCGAAGACATTGGATGATGATTTCCCTGTGGGCAAAACCACCATTACGTGGACCTTCACCGATGCGAAAGGCATATCCAAAGGCCGACGACAACTGCGACGGGACAGCTTCTATTACGGGTGTGCCTGTCCGCAGCGATGCACCGAAGACATTGGATGATGATTTTCCTGTGGGCAAAACCACCATTACCTGGACCTTCACCGATGCGAAAGGCAATTACGTTACCTGTGACCAGCTCGTTACAGTGAAGAGCGGCATCGCGCCATCCATTAATTGTGACACACTGAAAAATATATTTGATACCATACCTGCCTGTGAAGTCACTGCCGAAAAACTGGTGGTGAAGACGCCGGTAGGGCGGGACAGCTGTGCGCACAAGTCGGTGACTCCTACCTTCGTCCGCAGCGATGGAGCAACCGCATTGACCGACAGTTATCCGTTGGGCAATACCACCATCACTTGGACCTTCACTGGAATCTCCAATCCTGACCTGTCGGCGAGCTGTTCGCAGACCGTCAATGTGCGCACCAGCCAGAAAATGGTGCTCAACTGCCCAAGTGATACCACCAAGGTGACCGCAGCCGCAAAGCAGTGTGTAGCTCAAGTGACACTCAACCAGCTGTATGCCGAACATCCTTGTCTGAAAGATGCGGGAGGCAAAGCGGTGAAAATAGCGGGTGTGCCTTATAATGCCGTAACCAAACAGAAACTGGACAATCTGACGCCAAACCTGAACGCGGGCATCACCAAGATTATGTGGATATTCACCGACAACAGCAATACGTTGGCCGACAATGTGGATACCTGCTATCAGATAGTGGATGTGCTGAGTCCTGACAAGATGGAGATGAATTGTCCTTCTGCTCCGACGGTGGAGTCGTCGGGTAACCAATGCTCCCAGGAGGTGATACTGACCAAGCCGACCGTCACTGTGCCTTGTCTGACCACGCCTATAAAAGTGGAGGCCTATGTGGGCAGCACCAAGCTGGGTGACGACCTGAAATATACCTTCCCTACGGGCGATACCAAGGTGAAATGGGTATTCACCGATACCACACACACGCTCCTCAACGCTGTGGACTCTTGTTTCCAGACAGTGCGCGTGCTCTCTACAAATAAGCTTGACATCAAATGTCCGACTGCATGGACCAAGCAGGTTTCCGCCGCTGGCAAGTGTGATGCCGATGTGGAATTGGCGCAGCAAAATGCCGAACATCCTTGTCTGAAAGATGCGGGAGGTCAGCCGCTGCAAATAGCCGGTGTGCCATCAGTGGCTGGAACCGATTTGGCCAAGAATGCCAATGGCAAATATCATGCCACCTTCCCTACCGGATTGACCACCGTTACCTGGACCTTCAGCGACCACACCCACTCGTTGGTAGACTCCGTAGTAACCTGTACAGAGACCGTCAATGTACGGTCGAATGACCCAATGGTGACCAATTGTTTGCCAGAGACCATCAAGGTGGATGCAACCCCTGGCGAATGTAAAAAGAGTCTTACCTTGCGTCAGCTCCATGCAGGACATCCTTGTCTGACTGATTCCATCAATGGTGTGCCATCAATAGGAAATGTCGACCTCGCATCGTTGACTCATGAATTCCGTGTAGGTGCCACCACCGTTACCTGGACCTTCACCGACAAAACCACGCACAAACTGACCGATTCTGTGGCCACTTGTCAACAGGTGATACAGATTGGCAACCAGAACCAGATGGTGGTTGACTGTCCGAAAGACATTGACACGACCATCAAGGGTGATTGCTCCGTCAGTGTGGCGCAGCTGAACCTGAAAGATCCGGAAGTGAAGGATTTGTGTTCTGGTAATACCATCATTCCCGACATTTATCGAAGTTCTGCCCCTAATGATAAAGTACATAAGGTAGGCGACCTTGCCAATAAAGATTTCAAAGTAGGCGTACTCGACACCATAGTCCGTATTTATTCATTCACAGCCGAGGGACGGTCTGCCGACGTCTATACCTGCAAGCAGGCCATCCACATCAAGGACACCCTGCATATCAAGGTGAAATGCGTGGATACGCTCACCACCTTGCCAGCCGTGAAGGGCACTTGCAGTCTGCCAATTTCAGACGTTCTTGGTCAATTGGGAACACCAAAAGCCACCGATAACTGTCTCACCGATTCTATCAAGGGTGAGCCGTCGGCCAAGGGCGGAGCCGCTCTGCCGAGCGAGGTGAAAGTGGGCGATACGCTCACTATCCGTTGGTTGTTCCATGACCCGATAGCCAATGCCGATTCTGACTCGTGCTTGCAGACCGTTACCGTAAAGGGAGACCTGAAGCCGACTCACGATGATTGTTCTACGCTGACCCCTCTCAGTTACGTTATCAAGGCCAACTGCGATACCCTCATCAAGGCAAGCGACATCACCGTGCCAAATGGCAAGGATGCTTGTACCGGAAAGACCTATCCTGCCGAAGGACACCTTATCCATACAAAGACACCAATCATCGGGGCCACGCTCTCCGTGGGCAAGGATACGGTGGTTTGGGTTTACAGTTCACCCTACAGCACCGCTGTCGATTCGTGCCAGCAGGCCATCGTCATCCAGACTGAGAAAAAACTCAATCTGGTGTGCCATACGCAGGATACCATCAAGATAACGGCCCCTGTCCATGCCTGCACCGTGCCTGGCGATACGGTTCATCTGAATCCCGAACTGGCCCAGAATCCTTGTCTGGCAAATGTAAAAATAAAGGGTGTAACCGCCCGCGACACCACGCAGCCTTATGCGCTGGGTCTGACTAAGATAGTCTGGACTTACACTGATACCACAGGAACCCTCATCAACAATGTGGCCACTTGTGACCAGTATGTCCGCATTACCGATACGGCTGCCGTGTCAGTAGATTGTGAGAAGATGTACAAGACTTCCACTTTCGTGATTGACAACTGCACGCTCAAACAGTCCGATTTGAAGCTGAATCCGCAAGCTGTTACCCAGTGCGGCGTATCCATCGACCCAGTGCCGACCCGTACCTCTGGCAAGGCCATGACGGATGACTGGACCATCGGCAACGATACCATCCACTGGACTTACACCTATTTGCATAACAATAAATCGACGGTCTGCCCTCAGGCCATCGTGATACGCGACACCGCCCCTGTATTTGACTGCTCCAAGCTGAAAGACACCACACTGGTGGCCGAAGCCGACAAGTGCGTCATAGAGCGTTCGCTGAGCGACTTCCTCGCCAGCGAGAAGGTGGCAGCGACCGACCACTGTGACCCTACCAGGACCATAGCGGGCACGTTCGCCCTGGCTGACAGCTCCGCGCTGCCAACCCAGCTGAATGCCGGCGACTCGCTGCACGTCATCTGGACCTTCATGGACAGCGCCCGCTACAGCAAAGCCGCCCACTGCGACCAGTGGGTCTATGTGAAGGGCAAGGTGAAACCGACCATCGACTGTGCCGCCAAGACACCAGCTCTGGCAGACACCACCCACGGCTGCGGTCCTGACAAGACCTTCAGCGTGTCCGTTCCGATAGCGCGCGACACCTGCTCCCACCAGAACATATACGGCAGATTCTACCAGCGCAGCGATGCCGCCGACTCCGCCAACGCGCCATTCGCGCTGGGCAAGACGACCATCACCTGGCATTTTGTGAACAGCTACGGCACCGATTCGAGTGAATGTGAGCAGGAAGTCCACATCTATACCGACACGGTGCTGACCAAGGACTGTCCGACCGACACCATGAAGTTCAGTCTGACGGGTGGAGCCTGCACGCAGGAGGTGACCCTCACGCAGCAGTATGCCACCAATCCTTGCACCTCGGAGAAGATAGCAGGTGTGCCATACAATGGCGGCGTTCAGCTGACAAGCCTGACCAACACGTTTGTGCCAGGTCCAGCCGAGATAGTCTGGGTATTCACGGACAAGAGCGGCAACATGACACATAATGCGGACACCTGTCTGCAACACATACAGATAGGCAACGACAACAAGGCCGCAGGCGCCTGCCGCGACAGCGTCATCAACAAGACCCTGACAGCGGCGTGCGACATCGATGCCGCCACGCTCGACCTCGGTCTTGGCAATCCGACCGTATCGGAACTTTGCCCAGTCAATCCTACCGACTCGGTGCAACCGGACATCTGGCGGACTTCCGACCCTGCCACCGTGGTACACGACCCTAAGAATCTGGGCACCTTCAGCGTAGGCAAAGACACGGTGATGTGGCACTACACCTTCCATCCAGGAGGCATGACCACACCGGTCAACGTCTATTGCAAGCAGGCCATCGACCTCACCACCGACAAGCAGATCAATCTTGCTTGCCACCCAGAGGACACCGTGAAGGTGATAGCGCCAGCCTTGGCTTGTGAGGTAGAAGCTGCCAGTGTGAAACTGAATCCATCGGTGGCAACCAATCCGTGCCGAACGAATGTGGAGATACACGGAGTGCCGGACCGCGACACCTCGCTGGCTTATGCCGTCGACTCAGTGACCAAGATAGTCTGGACCTACACCGACACCACCAAGACGCTGACCAACAGCGTGGCCACCTGTACACAGTATGTGAAGGTGACCGACAAGGCGGCCATCGAGTGCGACAAGCTCTACAAGGACAGCACCTTCGTGATAGCGGAGTGCAAGCTGCAAGAAAAAGATTTGAAACTGAATCCACAGAAAGTCTGTGACATGGTGCCAGTGCCGACGCGCACCTCAGGCAAGGCCATGACAGACGACTGGACCATCGGCAACGATACCATCCGCTGGACTTACACCTACCGTCTGGACGGCCGCACGACGGTCTGCCCTCAGGCCATCGTGATACGCGACACCGCCCCTGTATTTGACTGCTCCAAGCTGAAAGACACCACACTGGTGGCCGAAGCCGACAAGTGCGTCATAGAGCGTTCGCTGAGCGACTTCCTCGCCAGCGAGAAGGTGGCAGCGACCGACCACTGTGACCCTACCAGGACCATAGCGGGCACGTTCGCCCTGGCTGACAGCTCCGCGCTGCCAACCCAGCTGAATGCCGGCGACTCGCTGCACGTCATCTGGACCTTCATGGACAGCGCCCGCTACAGCAAAGCCGCCCACTGCGACCAGTGGGTCTATGTGAAGGGCAAGGTGAAACCGACCATCGACTGTGCCGCCAAGACACCAGCTCTGGCAGACACCACCCACGGCTGCGGTCCTGACAAGACCTTCAGCGTGTCCGTTCCGATAGCGCGCGACACCTGCTCCCACCAGAACATATACGGCAGATTCTACCAGCGCAGCGATGCCGCCGACTCCGCCAACGCGCCATTCGCGCTGGGCAAGACGACCATCACCTGGCATTTTGTGAACAGCTACGGCACCGATTCGAGTGAATGTGAGCAGGAAGTCCACATCTATACCGACACGGTGCTGACCAAGGACTGTCCGACCGACACCATGAAGTTCAGTCTGACGGGTGGAGCCTGCACGCAGGAGGTGACCCTCACGCAGCAGTATGCCACCAATCCTTGCACCTCGGAGAAGATAGCAGGTGTGCCATACAATGGCGGCGTTCAGCTGACAAGCCTGACCAACACGTTTGTGCCAGGTCCAGCCGAGATAGTCTGGGTATTCACGGACAAGAGCGGCAACATGACACATAATGCGGACACCTGTCTGCAACACATACAGATAGGCAACGACAACAAGGCCGCAGGCGCCTGCCGCGACAGCGTCATCAACAAGACCCTGACAGCGGCGTGCGACATCGATGCCGCCACGCTCGACCTCGGTCTTGGCAATCCGACCGTATCGGAACTTTGCCCAGTCAATCCTACCGACTCGGTGCAACCGGACATCTGGCGGACTTCCGACCCTGCCACCGTGGTACACGACCCTAAGAATCTGGGCACCTTCAGCGTAGGCAAAGACACGGTGATGTGGCACTACACCTTCCATCCAGGAGGCATGACCACACCGGTCAACGTCTATTGCAAGCAGGCCATCGACCTCACCACCGACAAGCAGATCAATCTTGCTTGCCACCCAGAGGACACCGTGAAGGTGATAGCGCCAGCCTTGGCTTGTGAGGTAGAAGCTGCCAGTGTGAAACTGAATCCAGCGGTGGCTACCAATCCGTGCCGAACCAATGTGGAGATACACGGAGTGCCGGACCGCGACACTTCGCTGGTTTATCCTGTGAACGAGGTAACCAAGATAACGTGGACCTACACTGACACCACCAAGACACTGACCAATGGTGTGGCTACCTGCGAACAGTATGTTCAAGTGACCGACACTGCAACGCTCAAAGTGGATTGTGCTACCTTATATCCAGCCATCAGCAAACTGGTGGATAAATGCAATTCCACCTCTACTGAGTTGCAACTGAATGCGCAGGCAGTGGAGCAGTGTGGCAACAGTATAGTGCCAGTGCCAACCCGTACTTCGGGCAAGGCTATGACTGACAACTGGTTGCTTGGCAACGACACCATCCGCTGGGCCTACACTTATAATAACAAGGTCGCCGTCTGTGTTCAGACGGTCAATCTGCACGAGAATCAACCCGCCTTCAATTGCGACAATCTGAAGCCGATAGCCCTTGTGGCCGACAGTGCCAACTGTACGATTGACGGAGTGAATATTGCCGATACACTCAACGCTTTGCATCCAGCCTATGCCGATACTTGTACCGGAAAAGCGGTTACGGGTGTATATAGCTTTGCCAGTGGTACACCGACCACCCTGAAGGCTGGCGAAAAAGCCATTGTGAACTGGACTTTCCGCAACGATACTCTCTTTGCCCAAAGCCAGACCTGTCAGCAGACTATTGAGGCCATAGACAACAGCAAGCCAGCACTTAAATGTGCAAGCGATAGCGTTATCTACACATTGATGAGCGGCAAATCGGCCACTTATGCCCAAATTAAGGCGGCAGGTCTGAGTTCGCCAGTTATTCTGCATGAGTGTTCTACCGTGAAGGTTGATTCGGCCCGTTCGGACGGACAACCTGTTGATGCCGACTATATGGCAGGAGACACAGTGACCGTGACCTGGACCGTGACCGACTCGTTTGGCAATGCTTCGGTATGCCGTCAGGTGGTTGCCGTCAACGATGCGGTCTTGCCTGAATTGGATTGTCCACAGCTTGCTGATACCGTCTTTGCCTGTGCAGGCGAAATTCCGGCACCTTATTCCACTTTTGACGAGTTCAAGAAAAATGGAGGAAAGGTGTCAGAAGAGTTCAAGGTGTTGCCAAACAGCTTTACGGTGAGATCAGACACAGTGGGTGACATTTGCAAGGGTATGACCCTTACACGCACTTATGCTATGAATACCATACTTGGTAAGGAAACAACCTGCCAGCAGACTGTAATTGCCAAAGATACCATAGCTCCCGAATGGACCGCAACAGCCAAGGATGCCACCATGCATTTCTCTTGTACTGATACCATTCCTGACTTCCCTGACTATCAGGCAACCGATAATTGTGATGCCAATGTAAAAGTGGAGAAACAAGTCACCAACAATCGTAGCGCCGACCCTAAGACTTGCAACTACTACTCTTACGACATCGTCTGCAAGTATATCGCCACCGATGCCTGCGGCAACAAGGCTGCCAAGGATCTGACAGTGACTTATGAGATACGTGACGAACAGAAACCGCAGATAAACATCAGCAAGGCTTGGAGCGATTCAATGATTGTCTCCATCTACCTCAAGCATTGTAATTTTGCGGTGCCGAATGTCACTTCATTCCTGCCATCGGG
>CALMUD010000085.1 GCA_937872735.1 uncultured Bacteroidales bacterium | reverse complement strand
TTTTCCACTTCACCACCTGATAAATGACAGTGTCCTTATAAAATGGTCCATAGTTCACATTGTCAAGGCCATTGAACACCGCTTTGTCGCAACGCGATATCATCGTATCACGCACCTCACAGCCATACAGATGAATCTGGGCCGCTCCGACTGTATCACATCCGCCGACTGTAGATTTGGCCACATAGTCGCGGATAGACACATATTGGACACCTGAACGGGGTACCGAATAGGACGAATCCATAAACATAAATGGCGATTGGTCTATGTTGACTACAAATATTTGCGTATCACGACCAAAATTGTGAGGGTGGTCTATCTGCACCTTTATAGGAATGATGCTGTCACATCCAGTGATAGACTTCATGGTATCAAATGCAACATAGGTATAACCATCCTGTCCTCGCACTCCCAGTTCCTTTGTAAGTGGGTTATTCCATGCATTGGTCTTACGCACATAGGTAACCGAGGAACATCCGAACAAAGAGACGGTATCCGGCTTATAGCTCCCTGCCCCAATACGATAAGCATGATTGACGGTAAACGAATCGGAACGGACAATACTATCACAACCACAAATCTTGCTCTTGAGCGTATCGCGCAACAGCTGTGATTTATATATCTTGACTTGCTGGCCATTCAGTCGGGTAAACAGTAACGAATCACAAGCAACATGTTCGGCATAATTATTGCGCGAAATGGAATTGTGGGCCCGTAATGTCACATTGACAATGGTATCACAATAGTCTGGATTGATATTGGCAAAAGACAATTTTGTAACCTTCGAATAGCTGGTCTGATTGTCATAATCAACTACCGGAGGAAGGGTCAGTGTCACAGGCTTGCCCATCACATTCACCACGGTGGTTTTGACAAAATCACAAACATCAACAAGAGTGTCTATCACCACCGGCTGACTCTTGATAATGGTACGTTTGACCACACTGTCACATCCCGCACTGTTTTGCAACGTATCAAAGTATGTGGTATCATTGCCGACCGACTCCACTCCAAAAGGAGCAGAGACACTGCCAGGACAATATACGACCGTATCTTTGACCACATTAGGCGAAGAATGGAGAATATGGATTTTTGAATTACGGATAATGCTGTCACAAGCCATTTTAGACTTGGCACAGAATTTACAGATACTCTTCAGTGTATCTGAAATCACCGTATCTGATTTCACTTTCAAGTCTGAACGGGAGGCGTCCAGATAACTGAAATTATAGACATCACAAGCTGACACTGGGGCCGCGGTGTCGTATTTCACATGATGCACCATGATATGGGTGTACCAGACGCTGTCACATCCACATGACGGCACTACCCCCTTGTGCACTTCCTTCAGAGTGGTATCACGGGCAAATGTCAACAATTTTCCCGATTTATCGGTATAGCTGGCGGTTTCACATCCATGTATCACAGAGTCTTTTACCACCGAATGGTTGACATATATAATTACATTCATCCGCTCACCGCAAGGATTCGCTTCCGATATATCTTTCACTATGAGCGTCTTGTCATATCCTTTTCCATCAGCATCGGTACAGACCAAAGGCAGAGCTCCTGCATTATATGGATTCTTAAATATGACGGTATCACAAAAACCAGGAAGATTTGGGCCTCCGATTATGCTATCAGGGTCTGTAACTGATATGCCTTTCAGACGGACTTTGAACAGTTCCACATCAGATGGGCAACCTGTCACATCATCAATCAAGGTGTCAGAGAAAATAGTGTCATTCAGATAGCGGGCTCCAGAGAATGTATAATCGTTCCCAGTGGCGACAGAGGACACACTCTCCGTATTGCACCTTTTGCCCACATGTTCCGTCGTATCGGTATAAAAAGCAGTCTTATACACGTTGATGGTCACTTCTCTTATTTCTCCCGTAGATTTTACCGTATCACGCAGCACAAACGGAACGGTCAGATTGTTATAATTAAAATCAAGAGAATCGGTTGAAATATTGACTTGGGTTCCATTCACCTTATTGTAGATATATCTGTTACATTGAACATCAGGCAGGATTCTACGTTTGATAAAGGTAGGAATAGTGACGCGGACACTACGTACCAGACTGTCACATTCACAAATTTTGCTCTTGATGGTATCAACACAAATCAGGGAATCCGTTATCAGGAAACTGTCCCGCTGAACCTTATATTTATTGCCATTTGATGCCACATAAGTATAAACCGAATCGTTTTTAGAGAGTGTCACCGAGCTGTCAGCCTTCACTGCAGCTGGATATATTTTTATATGCAGACGATTGCAAGAGGCATCCACTGCTTCTGCATTCGCCGTATAGGTTTTTCCGTCAACAACGGCAGACCCGCACCCTACTATGGTGCTATCCTTACCCACGCGCACATTTACCGTATAGGTAAACAGTCTGCCACAATCACAATTAGGATCAGCCGCGACCGTGGTATCTGTCACTTGGAATGTCGTACCTGCGGTATAAGTCTTGCCCTTGAATTCATTGCAAACGACGGAATCATGCCCCAGCGTATCGCGCTTCCATACACAACTGACCGTCACTTCTATCAACTTGGATTGACCATTAAGGGTTGCAACCAATGTATCCACACCCGCTTTATTTCCTCTTGTTACCTTTGAGCCACTTACCGTAAGCAGTCCCTGCTTCGATTTCCATGTTACACCATTGGCTGTAGAGACTGTGAAATCATGAGAAACTTTGTTGACAGAATCTGTTGTGGCCAAAAACAACGGAGCTGAAGCTAAAAGCGAGATGTTGGAGGTCGTGGCCTGAGGATACAGATTGGCATTATAAGTCCAGCCAGCCAGCGACGAAAGACTCGTCAGTTCGGTGGTTGACGCTGCCATTCCCATTTTATCGGACCCTCCTATTGATAGCTGGCGGTCATAATAGTTGGTCGATTTTGCCACATATACATTTCCGTCGGCATTGGTCGTATACAATATGGCATCTGTTGCCGTCCCTTTCAGTTCGCCCGCATTGATACAGCTGTCGATGGTTGGATTTACATTCGAGGTTTTATTCAAATCAATGGTAGTGATACCTCCTACACTGGCGCCATTAATCATACCGCCGTTAAAGCAGTCGAAGAAGAAAGCCGATGTGGTCATTACCGAACCACAAATACCCCCCGCATTGGTCTTGGCAGTCACCGTACCCACATTGACAAGGTGACGGAAATAGGAACCTTGGTTGTCGCCACAGATTCCACCCGCAGCACCATAGGAAGAGATAACCGACGCATCATTGCCACAACCTGACAGCGTGGAATTGACAGCTCTACCGCATAAGGCTCCCACAGATGCTGATGGCACATTGATGCTGCCAGTTACCCAAATCCGACTGAGTGTGGCGCCATTGACAATACTGAACAAACCCGCAGGAGAGGCCCACATGGAGCGGTCGCTATAATCAATATTGGCAGCCACACTATAGTTATTATTATCCTGGCTGCTGAAATTTCCCTCAAAAGGATTGGCCGACGAACCCACCATTCCGGTAACGGGGTCGGTTATGTTATTGGTCAGTACAAAATATTTTCCTTGAGTCGGATGACCTGTCACGTTGGTTCGGGTGGCTAATTCCTCCATATCTGCTTTGCGGCTGATAAGGAATGGTGAGAACTTATTGCCAAAACCACCGGAATAATAGCCAGGAGCGACCACCGTAACCGGTACATTTCTCACCTCTCCATTGGTTGCCGTTGCCGAAAGGGTAACACTACCCGCGGCTATAGGATAATATATATTGGCATCAAGCTTTAATATGCCATCGGCCGACAGCGTCCAGGAAGCCCCGGTGCTCTGTGCCATCTCGGCATTGACTGCATTCACTTTATTGGAAGAGGCCAGATAAAAAGGCAAGGCCGCCAGTTTGCCGATGGATGTTGTGTCCAGACCTTTTGGCACCGGATAATAACCTGCGGTCACCACCCAGTTGGAGCCAACTGACAGCGATTGGGTAGCTGACATTGCGAATGGGGTGCCGCTGCCTGCGGTTCCCGTAATCATAGCCTCATCATAATAGCTGGCCGATACCGCACCTTCACCATTGGCTATGGCCGCACCTGAAGTGACACCCACGCTCAAACAAGATGAGACCGTAGCCGCCGAAGTGGTAGAGCCAACAATACCGGCAGTGGATGCGGCAGTGGTACCATTGATATATCCTGCATTGGAGCAATCGGATAATGGAGAAGTGGCAGAACCAGCGATACCTCCCACATTGGTCAAACCCGTTATGTTGGCCACATTGACACAACCGGAAATGGTGGCAGCGGACAAACCGCAAAGACCTGCCACATTGGAGGTGCCCGATATGGCAGCCCCATTGGCACAACCTGAAATTGACACGTTATCCAAAGCCTTGCCACAGATACCGGCAACATCATTTCCTCCAGACACACTGCCCGTCACCCTTACATTTTCAATTTTGGCAGAACCACTGGCCACACCTATCATTCCCACTCCTTCGGCTGTGGAACTGATTGCCAGATTAATGGTATGCCCCTGACCCTTGAAAGTACCCTGAAATGGCTTATCGACAGTTCCTATTACAGAGGTCACCTTATCGGTGATATCATTTTTAACTATAAAAGTCTTGTCGGTACTCCACCCAGCATCCTTGCTGGCCACCAGCTTGGCTACAGAGTCCATCTGCGTCACGTTGGTAATATATATAGTGTTGTCGACATCTCCACACGAAGGGGCCACATTGCGGAAAGCCAATGTATCGGCAGCCGTGGCCGAGCCATCAGCCACCCACGATTGGAATAAGACAGAAGGGACACTTTGAGGCAACGAATAGCCGCCCGCCAGTCCTTTCCGCTCATTCCAGACAGACGTACTTCCCCCATTGTCGGTATTCAGCACCACTGCCATACAGCCTGTATTGGTGGTATCGCTGCCGATCAGAGTACCGGATATTGACGGTGTGGTGTTTCCTCGCCTATACTTGGCCAATATCATATCCCTGCGCGTATAGCAATGGATAGTATCAGTTGGCGCAGCTGTCATATTATACCCGCCCTCAAAAGAGTTGACATTGTCTATGTTATTAAAGAAACTACTCGATTCCTCCACATCCGACGGAAATGTTATACTTCCTGCAGCATAACATCTATCAAAGCTGGAATTGCCATTGTCTTTCCCCACAAAGCCTCCCAAATACTGAGGACTGGCATTTCCTGAATTGTAGGTATCCAACGATAACGAGACCGATGTACCACAATTAGTCACTTGTGCATGAACGGCTTGACCAATCAAGCCGCCAATAACAGAGGCCGCTCCCGCTATAGGTACGATGGTGATGGAACCTGCAGAATAACAATTTTCGATAATGGTAAGCGACGAGGCAGTATAATTAACAAAACCAGCAATACCTCCCGATTGGGTGGAGGCCGTCATTTCCACATCGGCATAGCAATTCTGAATAGTGGAGGGAGATGTAATCAGACCACTGATACCTCCCCCATTAATCTCAATCAACGAGGAAATGGACGTATTATACACGGCACAATCTGAAATCAGTCCTCCAAATTGATGTCCACAAATGGCGCCCACACCACAATTGCCATTTCCATATCCATATATGAAAGAATTTTTAACCACACAATTTCTTATGGTGGCACCATTTGACCTGCCACAAATACCTCCCATGTTGGTAGTCTTGGCCAACTTGGTAGACGAAACTGGCACCTGCTCGTTGTTGAGCACAACATTTTGAATTACTGCGCTGCTGCTCAGAATGCCAAACAACCCGACACTGCCACCACTACCCAATGCGGTAGTTCCATAAGCGATTTCACTTATATTGGAGATTTTAAATCCACTGCCATCAAAATTTCCACCAAACACATAGGATGTAGAAGATGACAATGCACCAGCAGAGAGCTGGTACCCACCTATCGGAGTCATTGGTGTACCAGTAAAATCCAAATCGGCAGTCAATTTCACATACGCCGTTTTACTAACAGACCCCTTAGCAAAATTCTTGGCAAAGAGATTCCAATCAGCGACCGTACCTATTGAGA
>CALMUD010000084.1 GCA_937872735.1 uncultured Bacteroidales bacterium | reverse complement strand
TCCTTTTTGTTCACACAAAACATTGACGAAAGAGCTAACCAACTGAAACAAGCCATTAATAACGCAACTAAAACCAACTGCAAATTGTCTCTTATGAATTTACTAAATGAGGCTTACGAAGCAAACGGAAAATATGAAGAATGCTTAAAATCAAGCAGAGAATACTACCATGAACTGAAAAATACCAAAGAAATAAACGACAGTTCTAAAATAGAAAATCTGTATTCCTCTACCCTAAGAATGGAGAACTGCTACTACGAGTTGGGGTATTATAGGAAAGCCTTGCTTTGCGAAAACATGATGCAGAATGACTTCATTGATACCGCTTTTGATAATATTGATAATATTGGCGACACCGATGCGGACATCATATCGAAGGCCATATCCAACCTGAATAAATTGGATTTCAAAGAAGCAAGTAGCGATAGCACCTTCTCCGATGATACATGGTCAAGAACATTGCGAATTTTAACGGATTGGGGAAAATACGACGAGGTGCTTAACCTGATAAATGTGACGCTAAAAAAAGAGACTAACAAATCTGACTATTATACAAGCCATCTTTGCACAAAGGCTAAGATATTAGTGGCAAAAGGAGAAATCAGCAAGGCGTTGATATTATTAAATAGCATAAAAGTAAAAAAAATTGAAGATGATGAATTTGATGAATCGGGTGACGGATTGGGACAAATAGATGAATTGAAACAGAAAGGTAATCTTTACATGATTTTGGGCAAATACCCGAATGCAATTGCCTGCTACCGAAAAATATGCAGATATGGTAGCTATGGTTACCATGGTTACTATGGTTACATTGCACTGGCCTACAAACGACTTGGAAACAATGCGTTAGCCATAAAAAATGCCAAAAAGTTAATGTCTGATTACGGAGATATAGAAGAAAATCCTTTCTTCAGTAAACCACGGGCCTATCAGGCAATCATATTAGGACGAAAGAAAAAAGCTGAAAATATAAGCGAGGAGCTTTCCCAATATTCTATGTTCAAAGACTTCTCCTTGGATGTGATAAGGGATTACGATGCTATAAGCGGTAACACTTTAAGCCTCAGAGAAATATATTACACAAGAGCCTGCATCAACGCCTTGGCTGGAAACAAGACGATGGCGCTGGCCTACCTGAAAAAAACACTGGATGCGGGATTCAACAACAAATGGCGGATGACGCATGACCCAGATTTGAAAAGTCTGCGCAATGACCCAGAATACAAACAAATGATTTCTGAACATTTTAACAATACCAATAATAAATAAGATGAAAAAATTTTTACTTTTCATTGCCTTTGTGGCTATATGCAATTGCCAAGGCATCTTTGCTCAAAACCCATATGGGACAAATGAATTGAATAAAGCGGAAGAACTTGCTAAAAAAGGGAACTACAAGGAGGCGGAACTATATTACAAAAAGAATATTGCGAATCGTCCCACCGATTGGACCGGATATTTTTCCATATCAATGTTTTACAGCTTTGCAACACATGACTTCGATAAGGGATTGAAAAACATGAATATAGCTATAAAATACGCACCACAAGTCAATGAAATTTTGGGAGGATTGCACGGATTGAAAGGTGAAATAGAAGAACAAACAAGTGATTCACTGAAAGCAATAGACGACTATAATCTGTCTATCAAATATTCAGGTGACACATTAGGGTATTTAGGTCGGGGAGATTTATACTATCGCAAGAAAAAGTACGATAAATCAAATGCTGATTACAGCCAGGTTCTGAAAGTCAATCCCAATAGTTCAATCGCACTGACAGGAATGGGGCGAAACGCTGCCGCTATAAAAGATTATAACAGAGCTCTGACTTATTACAACAAAGCAGCCAGACTTGACCCTGAATACCTTTATTCCAGAGAGATGCGTGCCACTTGTCTTTACAATATGGGAAGGTATAAGGAGGGTATTAAGGACGTTATATACATATATAAAAAAGACGATTACCACAATTATATAGTCGAATTTTCCAATTACTGGATGCTTCCTGAATTTGAAACCGCCTTAGAGGAACAAAAAAGACTGAATCCTAAGGACCCCCAATGGAGAACGCTAATAGGCGATGTAAAAACGACCAAGGAAATAGCAAAAATGGCCAAAGAACAACATTGGGGCGAAACTGGAAAATAAAAAGCAACCTCTGAAATATCAACAGGAAAAGCAACTGGAATACCAGTTTTCGAATAAATACACATAAATAAGATGAAAAATTTTTTACTTTTCATTGCCTTTGTGGCTATATGCAATTGTCAAGGCATCTTTGCTCAAAAGACTGACAATAAAGAGGCTGAAATGGACAAAGCGGTTGACATTTTTCAAAAAGGGAAATACAAGATGGCGGAAAAAGATTTCAAAAAACTCATTGCTAAAGATCCCACCATGTGGCCATGCTATTACTACCTGTCCTGGATTAATTTATATAAAGATAAAGAATACAATAATAGTATGAAATACATAAACTCAGCTATTAAATATGCACCGAATGACAACATTATTCAGGGGGAACTGCACGGAATGAAAGGACAAATAGAAACCTTTTTAGGGGACACACTGAAAGCGATGGACGAATATAATCTGGCTATCAAATGTTCTGGTGACACCTTTAGTTATTTGGGTCGGGGTGAATTATACTATGCCGCCAAAAAGTATAATAAGTCAAATGCTGATTTCAACCAGGTCCTGAAAGTCAATCCCAAAAGTTCGAATGGATTAATAGGACTGGGACAAAACGCATTCGCTATAAAAGATTATAACAAAGCCCTTGATTATTACAACAAAGCGATTAATTACGATCCCTCCTACATGCATGCCCGAGCATTGCGAATACAATGCCTCTACTATCTGAAAAGATATAGGGAGGGCATCAATGAAATAATATATTTAAGCCAAAGAGACGATTTTCCAAATTATAGTTTTTACACTATGGATTATTGGCAACTTCCTGAATTTGAAGTTGCCATGATAGAACAACAAAGGAGAGACCCGGAAAACGAACAATGGGAAAAAATGATTATGGTTTCAGAGACAAATATGTATCTCCATAGTACTGAAAAGACAGGGAAATAAGATAAAACCGAAAAAACAAGAACAAAGGCAACCTTTTGTGGAGGTTGCCTTTGTTGCGTATTGCCGTCCACAAGTATAGATAACTTTTTCAACAATGTTTGCATTTGGGCACCATTTTAGGCCAACAGCCAGCACACAAAGAAAACACGTCCCCCCGAAATGTTACAAACGTCCCCCCATTTGATATATTTTTCCTTGATAAATGAAAAAAAAGTCCAAGCCCGCGACCGAATAAAATACTACTTTTACGATAACAAAAAGGTTGATAACAAATGCGCTTATAAAAAATATAGAATCATGAAAAAACATTACACACATAAACTGGCAATTCTCATTTTGCTGAGCCTGTTGAGTCCTTCTGCAATGGGAGTGAATAAACACGCCTACGATTTTGTGGTAGGTGTGAACGGTGATTTCAAGGCGGCAAAAAAGGCGGCCGAAGCCGCTGGCAATTCCCGTTACTTCATATTCTTTCCCAACGGCAGCTACGACATAGGCTCAAAAACGGGAGATAGCAACCAGATGACCACCTTCAACAAGGCAAATGTTTCGCTCATCGGGCAAAGCATGGACGGGGTGACACTATACAACACCGCCATCACCGAGGGTATATCCACCACTGCCACATTGTACCTCAACGCCAACAGCAACAACACTTATATGCAGGACCTTACACTGCAAAACATGGCCACCGTCAATGCCAGCGCCGCCGCCAACAGGTATGTGGCTCTGATGGACAGAGGCGACAAGAACATATATATGCGGGTGAAACTGCAAAGCACTCAGGACACCTACTACTCCACCACGGGCAATTACCGCAGCTACTGGGAGGACGGTGAGATTCACGGGACGGTGGATTTCATTTGCGGCGGAGGCGACATTCTGTTCAACAAATGCCTGCTCTACCTTGAGAGCCGCGCCGGCAACGTCATCACAGCCCCTGCCGGCACTGGCAGCTGGGGATATGTGTTCCGCAACTGCACCATCGACGGATACGCCATCAACAGCAAATCTTACCGACTGGGCCGCGCCTGGAGCAACTCCCCTCGCGCTGTCTACATCAACACCACCATGAAACTGCTGCCTACCGACCTGGCTTGGGGAGACCCCATGAACACGGTACCCAAACTGTTTGCCGAATATAACAGCATGAATGCAAGCGGCACCGCCATCGACTTGAGCAAAAGGCGTACCCAATATTCCTGCACCAAAGACGGCTCGTCTGCCACCATCGACCCATCACTGTCGGCCAGCGAGGCTGCCAACTACACCATCAGCAATGTAATGAAGGGCAGTGACAACTGGCGGCCCGACCTCTCCACCCGGCAAGTCTCGGCACCTGCCGTCACTATCAGTGGCAACACGCTGAAGTGGAACGACAACGACTCTGCACTCTGCTACGTTCTGTTCAAGGATGGGGTGTACGTCACCAACATCACCGCCACCAGCTACAGCATACCGGACGGGACCAGTGCTGACGCAATCTTTACCGTACGCGCAGCCAACGAGTTTGGCGGATTGGGTGCAGCTTCCAAGCCTGTCAGTCTCAGCGCTGCCAGCGATGACAACAACGATGACAGCAGCAGCGCAATCCTATTCTACTACGGCAACGGAACCACCAGCAACGCAGATGGCAACACCGCCACCAACGTATGGACCTGCACCGATACGGGCCTGACGGGATATTCATGGGCCATAACCGGAAAAACGGGAAAAGCCGTTCTCTATGGGGCCAATGTGGCCTACAAGAATAACACTTACTCCAGCTTCAAGAACTCCAATGGCGCACAGAACACTTTCACGTTGCCAGCGGGCGTCAAAGCCAAGAAACTGACCTTGATAGGATACACCAACGACAGCAGCACCTATGCTTCGCTAAGCGAGGTGAACGGCATAGCCATGGACCTGCCTCTCAATGTGAACCTGTCTAACAGCAACTATGCCACAAGCCCGGCATCGGTGAGCTACACCTTCAGCAATGAACCTTGTGGCAAATTCACCTTCACTGTCAGCAATAAACAAGTCTGCTTCATCATTTTATTAGAAACCGAAGAGGGAGAATGCAGCAACACAGATGTAAATGAATTACTGAATGACAACGCAAAATCAGACAATGGCGACACTTACGACACATTAGGCCGCAAAGTAAAGATGATGAAAAAGGGAGTTCTCTACATCAGAAACGGCAAAAAGTTCAAAATAGAATAAGAACAGAACAAACCATAAAAAAACACCCGGCTTCTCTTCCAAATGGAAGAAAAGCCGGGTGTTGGAATGTGGAGCTGGAGGGATTCGAACCCTCGTCCAAACGAGGAGCTCATACGCTTTCTACATGCTTATCTCAGCCTTAGGTTTTCGTGCGTCAGCAAGACCTGAGCCACCAACTGCCGCCTTATCCTCTAAATCTCACCATAGTTGCGAGGCCGACCATGGCTATCCCCGAATTGTCTGCTCCTCCGTATCAGGTTACCTCAGGGCTTGGGTGCCTGGGAGAAGTCCCGTCCCAGCATCTAATGCCGGGATTAAGCCAAACTTACTGTGATTCAGTTAGGCAGCGAGAGCGAAATTGTTTTCGTCAGCTAAATTGTTGGTCTCCAGATTATAGTGCTAGCCACCAGCGCACTGCATGCTTACATACCAACTCTGCCCGCTGTCAAGTCCAGTCAACCCCATTCTTTTTTATAATAGCGTTGGCATTATGCCGACATTATTCAGTATTAAGTTTTGTCATTCCCCTCACTTGGGGAGCAACGGTGCAAATATACAACGTTTTTAGGAATTTAGCACTTTAAAATGCTAAATTATTTAAAAATAATCAAACAGAAATTAACAATCCTTTGTCACAATCATCTCTTCCGTGCTGACCATCCGTTCACAATAGAGACACTTGTAGAGCCCTTTTGCCCGGTCAATAGCCACAAAGCGGGTGCACATAGGTTCATTATTGGTGATACATTTCGGGTTGAGACACTTCACCTCCCCACAGATTTCTTCGGGCAAGATCAGCTGTTTCTTCTCCGTCACCTGATAGTTGCGTATGATTACAATCTGGGCATTGGGGGCAATAAGTGAGACCTTGTTCACCTCGTCCGGGTCCAGAAAACGGTCTGCTATCTTGATGATAGCCTTCTTCCCTATTTTTTGGCTATCGAGATTGTAACCAAATGTTATCTGACTGGTGGTGTTCTCCAGTCCCAAAAGCGAAATCACCTTGAACAGTTTATCTGAAGGGATATGGTCTATAACCGTGCCATTGCACAGTTTTGCCACCTTCATTTCCTTATTGTTATCACTCTCCATAAAAAGACGTAATTAAACCGAAATAAAAGAATTAATCAAAGCCCCAACACGTCACAGATGACAGCCTGGCGGGCATACAAACCATTTTTAGCCTGCTGAAAATAGTAGGCCTTGGGGTTCTGGTCCACCTCATAGGCTATTTCGTTTACGCGTGGCAGCGGATGCAGTATCTTCAGATTCGGCTTTGTATGTTCCAGCATCCTGTTGTTAAGTATATATACATTCTTTACCTTCTCATACTCAAAAAGGTCGGTGAAGCGTTCTTTCTGCACGCGGGTCATATACAGAATGTCGGCATCCGCAATGGTATCCTCATTCATATTGCGTATCACTTCATACTTGATGCCCTTTTCGTTGCAGAAGGCCTGATAATATTTGGGCAGTTCCAGTTCTTTGGGGGCAATGAAACGGAAAGTGGGATTGAAATGGGCCATGGCGGTAATGAGTGAGTGCACCGTACGTCCGTACTTCAAGTCACCCACCATGGTGATGGTCAGATTATCGAGCGCGCCCTGCGTCTTCTTGATGGAATAAAGGTCGAGCATGGTCTGTGTGGGATGCTGGTTGGCCCCATCGCCAGCATTGATGATGGGCACTGGCGAAATTTCGGAAGCATACCGCGCCGCCCCCTCAATGAAATGACGCATGATGATAAGGTCAGCATAGTTGCTCACTATGGTGATGGTATCTTTCAGTGTCTCTCCCTTGGTGGTACTGGTGGTGCGGGCATCGCTGAATCCTATCACCCTGCCGCCCAGACGGTTGACTGCCGTCTCGAAACTGAGACGGGTGCGGGTGGAAGGCTCAAAAAACAGCGTCGCTACCACTTTTCCCTCCAGTATTTTCTGATTGGGATTCTTTTCAAACTCAGCGGCCCTATCCAAAATCTGAAGAATTTTATCTTTGGAATAGTCGGAAATGGAAACTAAACTTTTGTTAGTCATTATATTATCTTGTATCGTTTTTATCACTATTAGTTCTCTCATCCGAAACACAAATTTAGGAATAAAAAAAGAGAAAAACAGATTTTGCGGGTGAAGAAATCATTTGACAACGATTTTGTGGACGAATGAACAGGATTTCAAAATTTACCGATGCCCATTTCTATACATTAAATGAAACGCGAGGTGGAAGCTGCCAAAAGTGATGGACTTTTTAGGGCAAAAGGAGCCTGAGATTCCACAAAAAACGTATCTTTGTAATTTGTATAAAAAAGGAACAAGTAAATACAAAATAAACAAACCATGTACAGAACAAATACATGCGGCGAATTGCGGCTGACCAACGCTGGCCAGACTGTAACGCTGGCAGGCTGGGTGCAGCGCACCCGCAAGATGGGTGGCATGACGTTCGTCGACTTGCGCGACCGCTACGGCATCACCCAGCTGGTATTCAATGAGGAAAAAGACAGCGCTCTTTGCGCCGAGGCCAACAAACTGGGACGTGAATATGTGATTCAGATTGTGGGCGAAGTGTCAGAACGCAGCAGTAAAAACAAGAACTTGCCTACGGGTGAAATTGAAATAACCGTGAACAAGCTGACTGTGCTGAATGCCTCTCTCACGCCTCCATTCACCATTGAGGAAAATACCGACGGCGGCGACGACTTGCGCATGAAATACCGCTATCTGGATTTGCGCCGCTCCAATGTACGCGCCAATCTGGAACTGCGCCACAAAATGACGATGGAAATCCGCCGTTATCTTGATAAAATGGGATTTCTGGAGATTGAGACGCCTATGCTGATTGGTTCCACCCCTGAGGGCGCCCGCGATTTCGTGGTCCCTTCCCGTGTCAATCCTGGTCAGTTTTATGCTTTGCCACAAAGCCCTCAGACGCTGAAACAGCTGCTGATGGTGGCTGGCATGGACCGCTATTTCCAGATTGTGAAATGCTTCCGCGACGAGGACTTGCGTGCCGACCGCCAGCCTGAATTCACCCAGATTGACTGTGAGATGTCGTTTGTGAATCAGGAAGATATTATCCAGACCTTTGAAGGCATGGCCAAGCATCTGTTCAAGACCATACGCGGTGTGGAACTTAATGGCCCGTTCCTGCGCATGACTTGGCAGGATGCCATGAAACGCTATGGAAGCGACAAACCTGATATGCGCTTCGGTATGGAGTTTGTGGAGCTGATGGACACATTGCAGGGCAAAGGCGATTTTGCCGTATTCAACGATGCCAAATACATCGGCGGCATTTGTGCCGAGGGTTGCGCCAGCTACACCCGCAAACAGATGGACCAGCTGACCGACTTCGTGAAGAAGCCTCAGATTGGTGCCAAAGGTCTGGTTTACGCCCGCGTGGAAGCCGACGGCAGTGTGAAATCGAGCGTGGACAAGTTCTACGGCGCTGAGGTGATGAACGCACTGAAGGAGAAAATGAATGCCAAGCCGGGTGACCTGATTCTGATAATCAGTGGCGACGATGCCATGAAGGCCCGCAAACAGCTGTGCGAACTCCGTCTGGAGATGGGCAACCGTCTGGGACTGCGCGACAAGAACAAATTCGCACTTCTGTGGGTCATCGATTTCCCTATGTTTGAATGGAGCGAGGAAGAGAACCGACTGATGGCGACTCACCACCCATTCACACACCCTAAGGATGAGGATATTCCATTGCTCGATACTGACCCCGCAGCGGTCCGTGCCGATGCTTACGATATGGTTTGCAACGGCATTGAGGTCGGTGGCGGTTCCATCCGTATTCACGACCCTAAGTTGCAGGACAAGATGTTCGAGATTCTGGGCTTCACCGAGGAACGTGCCCAGGAGCAGTTCGGATTCCTGATGAACGCGTTCAAATATGGTGCGCCACCTCACGGAGGTCTGGCCTATGGTCTGGACCGCTGGGTCAGCATCTTTGCCGGCCTCGACAGCATTCGCGACTGCATTGCCTTCCCTAAGAACACCAGTGCCCGCGACGTGATGCTCGATGCTCCGGGCAATCTGGAACAGAAACAGCTGGACGAACTGAGTCTGAAAATTGATATAAAGGAAGCGGCTAAATAAACAGCCTCAGCTATCCTGACATAAAAAAAGAACGGGGAGAACCGAATATTCGGTTCTCCCCGTTCTTTTTCGCTATTAGATAAAACCCATAGCCACCTCAAATAGCATTCAATGACTTACTTTCCGATGCCAAGGAGACCTGTTTATAATAAAAACAGCGCATGGTTGAAACATCCAAATCAAAACAGCACATAACCAATACCAGCTTTCAATGAGTATTGATTGGCATTATCGTAATACCATTGGGAGTTGATTTTGTCATCCGATTCATCTTTACCCAATCGATGCACCGCCCTGACAGCAAATGACAACCGGATGTGATTGTTAAAAAAGAGATGATTGTAACCAATCTCCGCACTAACCACATTAAAATCACAACTTCCATCCCGTTCGGTTTTGTCCCGTTTACTGTAGGTAGTATGCTCCATGTCGCAATCCGTGACCACATGTCCGCAACCCACCTGCAAATATCGTCCATAAGGAGCATTGGATGAAGAGAAAATATATTGGCGATAAGCCAGTTGCAAATCACAATAAGAGATATCAGCGGCTGTAACAGAGCTGCTACCATCTTCTGACCATACGTTGGCATCTTCCACAAAAGATACCGATGACTGATAATGAAAATCAACCATCAAACTACCCTTGCGCCAAACTATACATTCCAAATCGGCAGACGGCACACACCTATAATCAAAGAATCCGCTCATCAAACCTATATCTTCATGACTGCCGTTATCGTGAGGCGCTATATTAGAGGGAGCGATTCCCGCATTAACATCCAGAACAAAATGCTTACCCATAAATCCACCTGCAAAAAGACTGGTAGAAAAGAACAAGCCCATAACGACTCCTATATATTTTAATGTTTTCATCATCATTTTCCCTTCTTTATTTTATTTACATAATTATAAAGGAACTGCTCAAGACGCGGTTTTTGATTGTACCCTTTACTGTCCAGCGAAGCTTTGTTCTCCGTTTTCCGTGTTTTCAAATCATAAAAATCAGCCGAAAGTGATGTCAACCTACGCGGTATAAAGCATCTAGCCAGTTGAACGGGGAATACAATTGGAACCCAGACAGAACAAATGGTGGCCATGCTATAACTGAAATAAGAATAAGTAACCTGTTTCATTCGTAAATCCAGCACCTTGGTAATGCCCATTTTTGAGAGCGTGGAATCCAGCTGTTTATTCTGCACCTGAATCATATCCTCGTTAGCCGCCAAAATGGTCTCTGTTTGCAACCCCATCACCTGACTATATACATTATAGTTTTCGGTATTGGGATTATCAACGACCTGCCGTTCAAACGAGATAAAATTGATACCTTGGCGTTTGCCAGCCTCAATAACCACATTCTGGATGCGCTTGTCATTACGGATGGCTTTTTTCATTGTATTCGAGAAATAATAAGTGATCAGCAATACATTGCCGCCATCAAATGGAACTTTGGTAGTGCTTGCCTGATTCAAAAGGTCATCCACCGCCTTCGCTTCCTCTTTCTTTTGGGCCGCTTCCATCAGTCTATAAAATGCAGTATCACGCTTATAATCAACCAACATATAGTTAATCGTTGTGAAGTTGCTATCAGGCAAAATCATTTCACCACGCTTCTGCTGGTCTTTTATTTTATCATATTTGCTGCGGCGGTTGACGTCGCTGCTTTTTGTTTCTGTCACATTCGAGGTATCTGCCACCTCAGAAACGGCAGGGGTAGCAGGCTCAGCATAAGTCCGTCCCCTGCGTTTGGCATGCTTGCCACTTTTAACGTCCGTTTTGTCTGCAACCATTTTTTTCTTAGCTGACTCGCTGGAAGCCGCCACCTCTTTTTTTGCAGACTGAATTTGAGCCTCACGGGCCTTTACTTTTCTGGTAGCCTCCTCCAGAGTAGTACCCATGGCAAAATCGCAGAACGAAGAAGATTCCAATCCATAAGAACGCACATCGCTCAGCACGTCTTTCAGCAGCGCCATCATATAATCATTAGTAGAGTCCATCAAATGGGCCTTCATAATAAAGCGGAGAGCCAACACCGACAACTCCTTGCGGTTGAGCTGCTTCAGAAAGTAATAGGCCGCCCCACTCTCGCCCTCAGCCTCTTTGTAGTCGGGCAAAACATCTTTCATCTCCGACTCTTTCTTATACTTTTCAAGACCATACATGGCAATAGCCGCAAACTCATTGACATCCTTATCATCAGGATTTTCACTGAGCAATACATAACTATTATAGAAAGCCTCGCCATAATCATGATTGGTCAGATTGATGTAGATAGCTTCCTTGCGGGCCATATCCCTGATTTTGTCGAACTCAGATTCTCGCAAATGAAATTCTGTGCGCCCTTTGTCTGAAAGTCCAGATATGATTTCGGCGGCATTTTCACGCCTTTTTTTCAGATTGGGATGAGTATCAAAGGTATCCACATAATCCTCGCGCGACTTGATAGGCTTGATATTGGTAAGATAATAATCATCAGGGAAATGATAATTCTTGGTCTCGACAAATGACCGTTTAAACGGAATTTCATCAAAAGGAAGATAACCATATTGTAACAAATCGAACATACCGGCTACTGCCTCATAACTGTAATTGGTCTGCTTGAAGAAATGCTGCAAGCCGTAACTGTCGGCCTCCATTTCGTTTTCACGGCTTTGCAGTGACTTTTTAAGCACATAATCAACCGCATCCGTTACATCCTTCAGCTTTTTCTTGTTCGGTTTGGTATAATGTCCTTTATCGAAGTGCGAAAATTCATGGGATAACACCAGCGCTATTTCCGCCTCGCTGGAGGCCTGGGCTATAAGTCCAATATTGACAAACATGGAGCCATCCTTGCACATAAAGGCATTCACTTCTGGCGACTTGTATAGATAAACATGTATTTGCTTGTGTTCCTGTTTTGGATTGACACAGAACAGATAATTGGCAATGGAATCAAGGTAAGCGTTGATAGGAGTACCATAAATAACCTTGCCCGACATGAAGATAGACCTCAAATCCGTTTCATCATCAGTCAGATTGTGACCTTTCAGCAGATACTGAATACCTTGAGGCATTGTTCCCATTGATTGCAGACCCGTATATCCCTGGGCCAACAAATATGAGCATTGACAAAAGAGCCAAATAAAGAGAACCAGAATTTTCTTTTTCATCACATGAAAATATGTATAATTATTTTTTCCAATTAATAAGTCGGACAAACGGATAACCTGAAACAGCAGCCTTACTTCTTAATCCGTCTGCCCCGCGGCGAGAAGGCTGGTTTTGCCACGGGCTCAGGTGGCGCGACTTCCTTTGACTGGTCAGAAGGAGCCGCAGCTGGGATTTCTTTTTTTGAGGTCAATGGCAAAGTCAGCCATGCCAATGAGCCAAAATCCTCCCCTCGGGTGGTAATCAGAAAACGATTGCCTTCTCGTCTCAGTAAATGATGAAAGACTTGGCCACAAGATGTGTTTCCCGTCAAATTATCAACCGTCACCTTCTCCGACTCCGATACCCGCGCCAAAGCAATACAGTTGGCACAATTTCTGGAATGGAGATTCGCATTGAAGTGACTATCCGACGTCGGGTCATCCACTTTATGAATACTCTCGTTATAGATAAAATAGACCTCATTGCCATAGGCAAAGACGTCATAACCCATATTCATGGGATAGACCGAATAACTGGACGTTTGGTATTTTGAATAATAACGGTCAACAATAGTTGACTTTTTCACTTGCCCATCGGGAGAAACAAAAATGGCATACATGCCCCCCAAATCGTGAATGCGGTAGGGCGCCCCCCAAACAGTATTATCAACGGAATAGGAAGAGGGCATTCCCACCACACAGACATCTCCATTATCAAGAGGCAAGATATAAGACATAGTAAGCGATTCGTAGTGCGAAAGCGGGGTTCGCTGACTATCCCATAACGAAGATATAGGTGTCATATATGGCCTCGAACGGCCGTCAAGCGAATGCGAGTTGAGAATGTCAACAAAGAGATGAACATTAGTCAAACTGTCCGTATTATCCTTGTCACATAGAATGGCAGCCAAAATGACATTGCCATTTTTCAAGAACTGCGATTCCATATCAGCCACACGATAATCATCGGGCACATCGTAGCGATACCTCATCAATTCACCCTCCGTATCAAAACGAAGAACATTAAGTGATTGGGTGGCCGAAGACAATTCTTGTGAAGTCTGCGACATGAATGAATGAACCACACTTCCATCATTCAAAACAGAAGGGACTGCAAGCATCGAATACCTCACATCGAAAGAGAAAAGATCTTTGGTCTGCCACAGCACTTTACCTGAACGGTCAAGCATCACCTCATAATAGCCCTTTACATCGTTCGTAGATGTCGATTTGATTTGTATAAGGACCGACATTTTACTGGAATCAGGTGATAAATCCGTCGTTGCGGAATAATCTTCACCTTTACCCAAAGGGAAACTAAAGGCTGTTATCTCATCTATTTTTTTCAAATCTGTCTTACGATAGCGCACATATTTGACTGTAAGTATTCCCTTCTTGGCACTTCTGGGGAATCCGACTTGGCACAAATAGTCGTCCGTTCGATATATGGAAAAAGATTTGAAAGAATAAGTATTCAAATTGGCACCAGCCAACTCAGTTTCCTGTTGGTCACTTATGCGAGAGCAATGAAACTGGGTTCCGTTTTCTCTGAAATAACAGATAAGATAATCCTTGTCCGCCTTTCCATAATTGCCAATATAACCCTCTTGGTAAATCAGTTTCAACGAATCATTTCTGCTCAGTTTCCGCATAGCCTTCCAATCCTTTATTTTGACAGACGTTGGGGTCAACTGCTGGGCAACTGCTGGCAAGGATAAAAAGACGGCAAGAAAAAATAAAATTTTTTTCATATTATAATGATAATCTACAATTCAAAGCTAACCAATGAATGGTGATGCCGGCAAAGTGAACATTCTATACTCACAATAACACGCACAAGCACTATAAGTGGTGTGAATTCTTTACAAAAGAAGAAATCGAAACATTACAATAAAAGCATAGTGTACGCTAAACAATTATAAAAAATAGCTGGTACAAGACATTTATTGTGCAATATTACAAAAAAAGTGTGTTTAATAACACTGAAATCGGCAAAAAACACATTTTCCTCATAAACACGGAAAGAACAGCAGCAATCCTCACATCAAAGGAAGTCACAAATCTATCCCTTGGTCTCCATCCATCGATTTGGGGTCCGGGCCATACTTGTTTTCTCCTATTGTACCACTCTTCAGCAGAAACACCAACTGAACAATGGAAAGGGCAAAACCGCCAAGGTCCAAAATGAAAGAGACGCCTGACAGGGCAGGATACGCATAAGGCATACCTTGCGCAGCTTCGCTCATTGTCAAGGATATATACGCAACAACCTGAACAGTCCAAATAAGGAAGGGTGCACCCCAAAATGCCGCCAGCCACCAGCCGCTGTGATTGGTGTCGTGCAGCCGACGGACAGTAACAGCCAGATAGGGAACAAAAGCGGCCAACAGATATAGACCATATATACCCGATAACGAAAAGGCGGGAATATAAGCCTCATTAATCAAAAGGGGAATGAACAAAATAATCCACGCAAAAAACAGGAGAACATTAAACAAAATAAACATCCAATATTCTTTGCGACGCGCCCGCCCGGTAAAGGTGGCATAATTACGGAAACAAGAAAGATACCAATGCATGACAAATTGAATTTATTACCTCATTAACATATGAGAGAGTCCCTACATTAGGACTCTCACAAAAATAATTATAAAATTAGTTATTAACACACAAACGGCCAAATAAACAACAAAAAACGCCTGTTTTTCCTCAAAAAAAGGGAAAACAGGCGTTATGAAGGGTATGTTTATCTGTTCCTGACTTACTTCTTGAGAGCAGCCAAATTAGCTTTCAGTGTAGCCAATTTACTCTCTCCATCGGCCTTTTTCTTGCGTTCCAAAGCTACCACCTCCGGCTTGGCATTGGCCACAAATTTCTCATTGCCCAGTTTCTTGTCAACCGTAGCGATAAAACCTTGGTAATATTTGATATCGGCCTCTATTTTTGACAGTTCGGCTTCCACATCAATAGAATCCTTCAATGGAATGGATATTTCAATGGTACGAACCATAAAGACAGCCGAAGCACCATCCAGATTGCCCTCCGCACGGGCTATCGACGACACATTGGCCAATTTTTCAATCAGACAATTATTGGCAGAATCAAAAGTGCCTTTTACGAACAATTCAAAAGCCTTGTGCGGACTGATACCCTTTTCGGCACGCACATTGCGCACGCCGGCTATCAGCTCCTTGGTCACCTCCATCTGGTCAATCACAGCCTCATCAAACGAAGAAGCCTCAGGCATACGGCTCACCATGATGCTGTCCTTGGCATCACGCTGGCGCATGGCCTGATAAAGTTCCTCGGTGATGAATGGCATAAACGGCTGAAGCAACTTGAGCAACGCCTCAAAATAGCTGATGGTGGTGTCAAAGGTAGTCTTGTCAATAGGATGCTGATATTCAGGCTTGACCATTTCAAGATACCAGGCAGAAAACTCATCACGGAAGAGTTTGTAAACAGCCATCAACGCCTCGCTGATACGGTATTTGCTGAAACAGTCGTCAATCTCCATGATGGTCTTGTTCATCTGCTCATGGAACCAGACAATGGCTTTCTTTGCTGTTTCTGGCTGTGCCAGTTTATCATCCACCGTCCAGCCTTCCAGCAGTCGGTAAGCATTCCAAATCTTGTTGCAGAAATTACGTCCCTGCTCACAAAGGGCATCATCAAACAGAATATCATTGCCCGCAGGAGCAGACAGCATCATACCCATACGCACGCCATCGGCGCCATATTTGGCTATCAGTTCCAATGGGTCGGGCGAGTTGCCGAGCGACTTTGACATCTTGCGCCCCAGCTTGTCACGTACAATACCTGTGAAATAGACATTCTTGAAAGGCATCTTGCCCTCATACTCGTAGCCGGCCATAATCATGCGGGCCACCCAGAAGAAAATAATATCAGGACCTGTAACCAAGTCGCTGGTAGGATAATAATATTTTATCTCCTCATTGCCTGGCTCGTTAATGCCATTGAAGAGGGAAATTGGCCAAAGCCAGGAAGAGAACCAGGTATCAAGACAGTCGCTGTCCTGTTTCAGGTCATCAATCTTCAGGTTTTGGTCACCACTCTTCTGCTTGGCCAGTTCAAGGGCCTGTTCGGCCGACTCAGCTACCACGAATCCGCCCTTGGGCAGGAAATAGGCAGGAATACGGTGTCCCCACCAAAGTTGACGGCTGATGCACCAGTCTTTGATATTCTCCATCCAGTGGCGATAGGTATTCTTGTATTTAGGGGGATAAAACTTAATCTCATCATTCTCTACCGGAGCAGATGCTATCTTGGCCAGATGCTCCATCTTCAGGAACCACTGCATGGAGAGTTTTGGCTCAATCACCACGTTGGTACGCTCCGAATAGCCTACCTTGTTGTTATAGTCCTCCTCTTTTTCCAGCAAATCGGCGTTTTTAAGGTCTATGGCAATCTGTTTGCGGACATCAAAACGATCCATGCCCACATACATTCCGGCAGCCTCGCTGATGGTGCCGTTATCGTTAAAGATATCAATGACGGGCAGATTATATTTCTCGCCCAGCATATAGTCGTTGACATCGTGGGCAGGGGTTACCTTCAGACAGCCGGTACCGAACTCAATATCCACATATTCATCCTCAATGACAGGTATCACGCGATTGACCAGCGGCACAATCACCTTTTTACCCTTGAGCCAAGTGTTCTTGGGGTCCTTAGGATTGATGCACATGGCAGAGTCACCCATGATGGTTTCAGGACGGGTGGTAGCCACTACTGCATAACGGCCCGCCATCGGCTTGCCATCGGCATCGGCCACCTTATATTTAAGATAATACAGTTTGCTATGTTCCTCTTTATAGATGACCTCCTCATCGCTGAGGGCTGTCAAGGCCTTGGGGTCCCAGTTGACCATACGGACCCCCCGATAGATCAGGCCCTTGCTGTAGAGGTCGCAGAACACCTTGATGACACTCTTGCTGCGGACCTCATCCATGGTGAATGAAGTGCGGTCCCAGTCACAAGAGGCACCCAGCTTTTTCAGCTGTTCCAATATGATGCCACCATGCTCATGAGTCCAGTCCCAGGCATGTTTCAGAAATTCATCGCGGGTGAGGTCTGTCTTTTTGATACCCTGCTGTGCCAGTTTGTTCACTACTTTGGCCTCAGTGGCAATGGAGGCATGGTCGGTACCGGGCACCCAGCACGCATTATAACCGCGCATACGGGCACGACGGACCAGAATATCCTGAATGGTATTGTTAAGCATGTGGCCCATGTGAAGCACTCCCGTCACATTTGGTGGAGGTATTACTATGGTATAGGGTTTCCGTCCATCCGGTTTCGATTTGAAAAAGCCGTTATCCAGCCAGTATTGGTACCATTTGTCCTCTACTTCGGCGGGATTGTATTTGCTTGCCAATTCCATTCTCTGTAAAATTTTTATATTGTTATTCCTTTTTATTCAAAAAACTCAGCAATCTGCAAAAATAAGCAGAAAAATGTTAAAACAAAAACGGGAGAAAGGGAAGTTGACAAATAAATGAGAAGGAAGATGAAATACCATGGAAAAATAAAAACTGAAAAAACGACAAGAGTGAACACTAAATATGTTTCTATAACATAAAAAAACAGTTGTGAAATGGACAAATCTATCTTAAATTAGACAAATCGAACAATATCAAGAAAATACACAACAATAAAAAACAAATGCCATGATAACAATGATACTTGAACTTCTGATAGTTCTGCTGGCCTTATATGTAGGCTCAAGATACGGCAGTCTGGCCCTTGGCGCCATTTCGGGCATAGGTCTGGCCCTTTTGGTCTTTGCCTTCGGCATGAAACCCGGCACCCCACCCACCGATGTCATCTATATCATCATAGCCGCGGTGACCTGCGCGGGCATATTGCAGGCATCGGGCGGAATGGATTGGCTGATACAGATAGCAGAACGCCTGCTGCGTTCACATCCCGACCGCATCACCTTCTTTGCCCCCCTCTGCACCTTCTTCCTGACAGTGCTGGTAGGCACAGGGCATGTGGTTTACACACTGATGCCCATCATCTGTGACATATCACTGAAGAAAGGCATCCGCCCCGAACGGCCATGTGCGGTGGCATCCATCGCATCGCAGGTAGGCATCACCTGCTCACCCATAGCAGCGGCAGTGGTGGCTTTCGTCACCATATCCAATGCCAATGGCTTTGACATCACCATTCCGCAGGTACTGATGGTGAGCATGCCCGCCTGCTTGTGTGGTCTGATGGCTGCGGCAACCTGTTCATACAAACGGGGACTGGACCTGGACAAGGATCCCGATTTTCAGAAACGGCTGGCCGACCCCGCCACCCGCGAATTCATGTATGGCAACAATGCCACCACCCTCGACAAGGAGATAGCTCCGGAAGCGAAACGGGCCGTTTATATCTTTTTGGCGGCCATTGGCGTCATTGTGCTCTTTGCCATATTCCAGCATCTGCTCCCCGCATTCAGCGAGATTCATGCCATAAAAGGCGCTGCGGGCATAACCACCAGCGCAGGAGTAACGCTGACCGCCGAACAGTTGGCCAAAGCCCACGTTGTGGTTAGCGGTGTCACCGAATCGAAAATGGTGCCACTAAAAATGAATCTAGTGATACAGATAGTGATGATAACGGCGGCGGCCTTGATGATAATACTGTGCAAGGCGAGCCCTAAGAAAGCCGTATCGGGTGCCGTGTGGCAGAGCGGCATGGTGGCGGTGATTGCCATTTACGGAATAGCTTGGCTGGCCGACACTTACTTCTCCAACTATATGGATGTAATGAAGGAGGGGCTTGGCGGCATTGTGGCTGCTCACCACTGGGCCATAGCTCTTGTTTTCTTTGCGGTGTCCGTTCTCATCAACTCGCAGGGGGCAGTGGTCGTATCCATGTTGCCTCTGGCCTATTCGCTGGGCATACCAGGCGTGGCTCTGCTAGGCGTGTTGCCAAGTGTCTACGGCTATTTCTTCATTCCTAACTATCCCTCTGACATAGCCACAGTCAACTTTGACCGCTCAGGCACCACGGTGATAGGCAAATATTTGCTGAACCACAGTTTTATGATGCCGGGCATGGTGAGTGTTACGGTTTCCTCCATAGTGGCTTACGTCATAGCCAATCTGTTTTTCTGACATAATTGCAAAATCAGAACATACAAAAGGGGAGATTTTCCAAAATCAGGAAAATATCCCCTTTTTATCAGTTTTTTGTCCCGTCCTGAAATAGGGTTACAAAAAAAGAAGTAACAAAATGAAAGAACGAG
>CALMUD010000083.1 GCA_937872735.1 uncultured Bacteroidales bacterium | reverse complement strand
ATGAAAGAGACCTTGAAGAATGGCGAAATCCGTTACGAAAAAGCAATCAGAAAATAACAAGGTTAAGAAAAATAAACGAAGAAGGAGTCAGCCCAAGGTCTGACTCCTTCTTTTTTTTATGATATAAAAGAAGCAAAAAAATTGAAATCGGTCAATAGTTTTTATCTTTGCAAAAGCAAATAAATAAAAGAATGAAAAAGACATTATTACTATCCGTTGCCATACTTACCTTTATGGCATCAGCTATGGCCTTAGGAGTATCAAAAAAACAAGATGCAGAAAACAGTCAAATGGTTCTGACATTGATACAAAAAGGCAATGACGCTTTCTATACACAAAACACTGAAGAAGCGCAAAAAGCCTATGAGCAAATAAGAGATTATGATTCAGACTGTGCCAAAGCCTACATAGATGCCCTTAACGATATTGAAGACCATCACATGCAAAAAGATACAACCGCCCTTAAAGTGGAAAAGGAAGCTGAATTTGAAGGTGGCAAAGATAAAATGATGCAATTCCTTTGTAAAACAATACATTATCCTGAATACTCAATGTCGAATGGTGAAAAAGGCAAGTGTTTTTTCGAACTGGTGATAGAGGCCGATGGAAGTATCAGCAAAATTACGGTAATAAAGGCCCCAAGCCCATTATTGGCTGAAGAAGGCATACGGACAATAAAACTGATGCCCAAATGGAAACCAGCTGAATATAACGGGAATAAGGTTCGTAGCCATTATACATTGCCTTTGAGTTTCATGATAAGATAGACTGATTCAGTACCAGAAAAAAAGTGGTCACCCCGTTTTCGGAGTGACCACTTCTGTTTCTGATATTGTATATCAATAGTTCAGCCGAAGCTGGGCAAAATAACTGCGTGGCAATGATGGTCCATAAATATAAGCAGAATCACGGCCAGGACCCTTGTCAAAATCATCCTGATAGGCATCAAACAGATTCTGCACCCCTGCACTGACTTCCATCTTCAACAATCGGGACACCGCGAAAGAATAAGCCAGCTTGAGATTCATATCATAAAAATCGGGAGTGGAGACCGCCTCATCTTTGGGGGTGCCAGAACCTGCGGCATGCTGCACCAGCATAGGTCCGGTATAAGTGCCCGTTACACTGGCCGACCAATGTTCAAGCGGAGAGACAGAAACATTGAGATAACCATACAAATCGGGCGAACGGAACATCTTTTTCTCATCGGGAGCATCATCACTCCAATGCTGAGCCTGCTTATAACGGCTAAGCTGCATGGTGAGGCCCGCCTCCCCCTTAAGCCAGCGGCTCAGATTAGCCCTGGCTTCCACATTGGCGCCATACACCCGCGCACCGGAGGCATTGTAACGCTCAATGGTATAACAGCCTTCGGCATCAGGCACGGCACTGATACTCTCCGCAAAAGCATCGCTAAGGTCGGTAAAGAAAGCCTCCGCCATCAAATTGGTCTTGACGGAACCAAAAGAATGATACAAATCGGCCGAAGCACTCAGACTGTTGCTGCGCTCCTCCTTCAAATTATCAGCCAGATGCACCCTGAAACGCTCACCACCTGCCATATCTATATGCAAATCCTCATCAAAAGTCTGCGGAGCACGGAATCCACCAGCATAGCTGGCTCGGAGACTGATTGACTCGGAAGGATTGAAACGAAGATTGACACGGGGACTGAAAATAGGATTATCTATCAAATTGTGCTTATCCAGTCGTCCTCCAAGCAATAAACTCCACTGGTCGTTTTTCCACTCATTCTGCGCCAACAGACTGGCAATGCGTACCGTCTGCCACGAAGAGAAATCGTAGCCAATGGCATGATCATCCAGTTGGTCAAAGCTGTACTCCGTACCCAGTGTCAAACGGGAAGGCATAAAAAACAGATGCTTATAAAAATGGCTGTATTGGGCACCACCAGCGCAAGTAAAATCATTCGTCTTGCTGTAATACATCGAAGCCAAAGTGTCCGGATTCTCATCCGAGCCATATCCTCCAGTATAGCTACGGCGATTGGTGCCAACGGCCGAGGCATAAAAATCCCAATTGTCCAATCCGCCATTAGCCCTCAGTGTATAATCCAGTCCGCCACCGTTGATGTGGTGTTCACTGCTCTCGGCAATGTTGGCTTCAGGCTCTGGCAGATCCAGCTTGTTGCCACCACGGCGCTGGTCGTTGATGCTATAAAACTGGAGTGACAACTTGGAATTGTCATTGGGTTTCACAAAACTGCGGAATCCCAGACTCTGGGTACGCACCATCGGCAACTCGGTATAGCCGTCCCCATCGTGGTCATATCCCATACGGTAGCGGTTCTGGCCATATACATAAGCCCCGCTATTATGCGAAGAAGAAATAATGGAGGCATTCAGTTCCGTATTGTTGTCGGTAGCGCTGGTGCCACCCATACTCAGAATGGAATGGCTGAGCGAAGCGGAATTGTGTTCAGGCTCACGTGTGATGATATTGATGGTGCCACCAATGGCCGAGGCGCCAAACAAGGCAGATCCGCCACCACGCAGCACCTCCACCCGCTCCACCATATTTTCGGGAATCTGCTCCAATCCATAAACACTGCTCAGTGCCGAATAGACAGGACGGGAGTCGATAAGCACCTGACTGTAATGCCCGTCAAGTCCGTTGATGCGGGCCTGTTTGTAGCCACAATTCTGGCAATCATCTTCCACTCTGACACCAGGCTGAAAACTCAGTCCGTCGGCCACACACACCGCATGGGCATTGGAGAAGATGCTGCTGTCGAGCACCGCCACCAGCGAGGGTGCCATCATGCGGGGAGTCTCGTTCCTATTGGCCGATACCACCACCTCCGACAATTCATTCACCTTGATATGCATGGCAAAATCAAGATGCTGATTGCGGTCCAAATGGATGCGTCGTGTGGCAGTGGCATACCCCATCAATTCCGCCACCAACGTATAATCGCCAGCATGAAGTCCCGAAATTGAATAATGTCCTAACGAGTCGGTATTGCAGCCTACTGGCTGTCCCTTTACCGATACACTGACTTCTGGAATCAATTCTCCCGACTCCTTGTCGGTAACCACTCCTTCTATATGGAAAACATCGTTGCCCAAGACCACGGCAGAAAATGCTGACAGCAAGAGCATCACTATAAAATATCTTTTTAACCTCATTTTTTACAATAAATTTAGAACAACGCCCAGCCTACTGTAGCCCTAAGTGGGCAACAGAAAGGGAACGCTCCAATTAAGAAAACATACTGACCCGGCGGGCAAACAATAAATGCCCGGCGGAAAGGTGGAACAAACACATCTACCACCACTCCCACCTCTCCACCACTCCCACCTCTACTTGAAAGCAAGGTGTAAAATGGCGGAACGGAGAATATGTAACAAGAAGAAATCAGGCAACAGGAGGTGCCCTGAGGTTATAGAATAAAACAGATGCCGAAGAGAACCGCTGGTCAGGTTGGACATAGAAAGCGGTCAATACCAGCGGCAACTGCTGTTGAGAATAGAACTGAACACTGAGACAGGGCGACACCAAAAACTGGCAGATATAACACGAAGAGACTGACTGCAGTTGAGGATTAATCCCATCGGGCACAGAATGAACTATATGCTCCGGCCGGTGTGTATGCATGGTTTTGGCCACATACATCGGGACAAGCATGAATAAAAGCATCCACGCTATCAGCACCCTGTGTTTATTGTTCACTCTCATAATCGACTGCTAAGATAGCTAGTAAAAATGTAAGATGCAACATTGTTGCAACAAAAAAATAAATGCAGATGACACTCACACTTCATTTCCATTACTTTCGAGTAAGAAACGGCAACAAAGAACCATCGAACTCATTCCAGATTAACAATACAATCAAAATAATACGACACAATGCCGCCAACATGTTCGCATAAAAACGGAACTTCAGAAAAGGAGTGTCCAGTTTACGCTTTTTATAATCTATATACAAATAATATATAGTAAATATCAACAAGATAACTATTAATATCATAAGAATAAAATACAAAATCCTAAAATTGCACCATATAGACATACACCAAAAAGATACAGATTTCCTCTATCAGAAAGGGGTCTTCTATCTAACAGAATCTCGACCATCATATTGACAGACGAAAAAATGAGACAGATACAAAATATTATTATTATCATTTTTTATTTTCCTTTTCAATCAATCATCCTTTTCTAAAACTAAGGTATACAAGATACGAAAAAATACTTAGGAACGGACTAATTCACACAAAAAAAGGCAATAGACCATTCAAAGGTTAAAATCATCCCAATATTTTACCCTAATTCCATTTTTTAAAACTAATTTTGCCGAAGAAACTAAATAGACGAACAAGCCTCAGTCTTATTTGTCATAGATAAATCAATATAAAGAATGTCGATAGCGCAAAAATTAAGCCAACTGCTTCTGAATATATCCGGATGGAAAGCCTACAGCAACGTGAACCCGATACCCAACAAGTGCGTGTTCTGCGTAGCCCCCCATACCAGCAACTGGGATTTCTGGATTGGAAAGATAGGCTACACCGCCCTCTACAATGTCCGCCCCAACTTTCTCATCAAACAAGAATGGTTCAAATTTCCGTTCAACCTGTTTTTCAATCATGTGGGCGGCATACCCGTCAACCGGAGCGGAGCACACTCAATGACCGATGCCATCATAGAAAAGATGAAAACGCTGGACCGTTTCCAATTGGCAATCACCCCCGAAGGAACACGTAAATTCAATCCGAAGTGGAAACGAGGGTTTTATCACATTGCCAAAGAGGCCAACGTACCGCTGCTGATAGTATCGATAGACTACCAAAAGAAGGAGGTCTGCATTGACCACGAATTTAAACCGACCGACAATGCGGAAGCCGACATGAAAGCCATACAAAGCTGGTACCTCGACAACCACATCATGGGCCAGCATCCCGAAAAGTTCGGAACCATTTTCTCCAAATAACAAATAACAGGAACTGCCATGAACAGAGTGCTGACATTTGCAATGATGCTGATAGCAATAGCAGTTGCCACCAGCGGTTGTGACGATGAATATGACTTCACCAGCGATGCCAGCTGCCACCTGAGCTACAGCGGCGACACCCTGCAATTTGAGCCGCTGCTGGCCACCCGCGTCACCGCCACCCACACTATCATGGTATATAATCATTCGGGCGAAGACCTAAAGGTGAACGAGATTGAACTACACTCGGCCAACGGCAACTTTCAGATAAATGTGGACGGAAGAACGGGAACCCGGTTCTCTGATGTGGAGATTCCTGACGGCGACAGCATCTATATCTTCGTAAGAGCCAAAGTACCAGAGCAGAGTGTTGACACTGCAGTGCTGATACAAGACTCAATCACTTTCAGCTATAATGGCAACCACGACCGCATAGTACTGAGCGCATACAGCCAGAATGCCAACATCATGCAGGGGCAGACCATCAAACACGACACCACATGGACCAACGCAAAGCCCTTTCTGATACTGGACTCCCTGCGGATAGCCAAAGGGGCCACCCTGACCATAGAACAAGGCTCCATAGTGCTGCTGCATAACGGCGCCAGCATCACTGTAGACGGCACTTTGGACGTGAAAGGGACCGCCAGCGCACCAGTGCTGATAGGGGGTGACCGATATGACAATCTGACCAGCATGATACCCTACAACCGCCTCAGCAAGCAATGGGGAGGCATAAATATAAGCGCCAGCAGCAGCGGCAACCACATAGAGGGCACTCTGATACGCAGCAGCACCTACGGCATAACTATTGACTCCGCCCCGCTGCCCACCGATGGAAGCTATCGCCTGACCATAGCCAATTCGGAGATACGCACTGCCAGCGAGGGTGTTCTCTTTGCCAATCATGCCAACATCTATGCCTACAACACGGTGCTGGCCAATGGCGGATACCGCACCGTGTATCTCAAGGGGGGGCAATACCTATTCAACCACTGCACCATCGCCTGCTACTCAAGCGGCAACAGAATGTTAGGCGCGCTGACGTTGCAGGGCGATGCCACCAACCCCCTCACTCAGGCCGACTTCAACAACTGCATCGTATATGGCAGCTACACCAACGAGCTGAATTTGCCCACTCTGGCCAGCGCAACTACCGCCAACTACAAATTCAGCCACTGCCTGATTAGAAACAACAAACCAAACGACACCGAAAGATTCACCGATAACATTTGGAGCAAAGACCCGAAATTCACCATTGACGGCAGCTATCTCTATTACGACTTTCATCTGAAAGACAGCACCTCGGCAGCCTATGGCATAGGCGACGCACTTCTGCTGACGCAATATCCCGAATGTGCCACCGACCTGGATGCCAATCCAAGGACCTCCGGCAACCATATTCAGCCAGACGCTGGCGCTTATAGCTGGGTCAAGAAATGAAAAGGAAAACAGTTCTGGTCTCTTGCCTGACAATCATTGCGGCAATAGGAGGTCTTGTTACCCTGAATGCAATAAGCACTACCGACAAACAAAGAACTGAAACAAACGCCCGTGCAGAAACGGCAGACAGCGACATGGATGTACCCGAAAAAATAGCAAATACCGAAAGAATAAGAATAGTATCGTACAACGTCGAGAACTTGTATGACACCATTGACGACCCCAACACCGACGATGACGACTTCACACCCAACGGACGCAACCAATGGGATGAGACCAGATACCAAGAAAAACTGGAACACACTGCCAAGGCCATCTGCGCAGCCGGTCAGGGAGAGGACCCGGTATTGGTAGGTCTGTGCGAAGTGGAAAATGCCACAGTGCTGCACGACCTGCTGACGCGAACCAAAATGGAGAACTGCGGCTACAGCTACCTGCACAAAGACTCACCCGACCACCGCGGAATAGATGTGGCACTGCTCTATCAGCCCAATCAGATAAAAATACTCAGCAAGGATTTTCTGCACGTGCAGCTGGACGGAGACGGCAACACCCGCGACATACTCTATGCCCAGTGCCAACTGAAAAACGGGACCTGCCTTCACCTTCTGGTCAATCACTGGCCCTCAATGAGAGGAGGTAGAGCCGAAAGCGAAAACAAACGGGACGCCGCCGCCGAGGTGGCCCGACACAAAATTGACGAAATAAGAAAAACAGACCCGCAAGCCCTAATAGTGCTGATGGGAGACTTCAACTCCTATCCTACCCAGAACTGCATAGTGCACTCGCTGGGAGTCAGCAACAATACCGACAAGCCACAAACCGATGGACTATATAACCTGATGTACCGATATGCCGACAACAACGGTCTTGGCACCCACAAATTCGAGGGCAAATGGGGAGTGCTGGACCAACTGATAGTATCAGGACCACTTCTCAATCAAAAGAGTAAAACATTCACTACCCCAAGCAGTGCACACATTTGCCATTTTCCATTCCTGATAGAAAAAGACAGAGATGGAAACGACACCCCCAAAAGCACATTCAAGGGAACTTTCTACCGCGACGGCTACAGCGACCATCTACCAGTAATGCTGGATTTGTATCTGAGGTAAAAAATGATACAATACGCCCCCTATATTGATACTCCTCACAATAATTTATTTAGCAACAACTGAGATATTTTGAATAAAAATTCATATATTGCGCACAGAAAAACACAAAATAACAACCTTAAAAAGCAATATATGATAACAAGTTTACGCAACATCATCAGACGCGCAGGAGTGGCAACACTACTCTCGCTGATTGCCTGCTTCTCCACATTTGCAGCCTCAAAACAAATGGAATATCTGGACCGAGGGGTGGTGGCCATCAAAGCCACAAGCGGTGTTTTTGTCAGTTGGAGATTTCTGGGAACCGACAAGACCACTACCACCTTCAACCTATACAGAGACGGAACAAAGGTGAACAGCACCCCCATTGCCACCACTACCAACTACACCGATGCCAACGGCACCACCACCTCAACCTATACCGTGAGGTCGGTCGACAACAATGAGGAAAGCGGCGACTCAAAAGCAGCAAGCGTTTGGGCCGACATTCACAAATCGATACAACTGAACAGACCGGCAGGAGGCACTGACGCTGGAGGTACGGCATACACCTACACCCCTAACGACATGAGCGTAGGCGACCTTGACGGAGACGGTGAATATGAGTTGGTGGTAAAATGGGACCCATCTGACTCAAAAGACAATTCCCAGTCAGGCTACACTGGTAACGTATACATAGATGCCTACAAGCTGAATGGCACCCAGCTATGGAGAGTTGACCTTGGAAAAAACATAAGAGCGGGTGCCCACTACACCCAATTTCTGGTGTATGACTTTGATGGGGACGGTAAGGCCGAAATGGTATGCCGTACCGCACCTGGAACCATCGACGGCAAAGGAAACTATGTGCTGATGGGATCCGACTCCAAAACTGCCGACTACCGCAACAGTAACGGCTACATATTAAGCGGTTCCGAATATCTGACCGTATTCAACGGCGAGACGGGGGCCAATGCCGCTACCATAGCCTATGAACCCGCCCGCGGCAATGTGGGCGACTGGGGAGACACCTACGGAAACCGAGTGGACCGATTTCTGGCATGTGTAGCCTACCTCGACGGCATTCATCCAAGCATAGTGGAAAGCCGCGGTTATTATGCACGCGCGGGAATGGCTGCCTACGACTACAAAGACGGCAAACTGACAAAACGGTGGTCCAGACTTGACACCAGCGACGGCAACGGAATTTTCGGCGAAGGCTTTCACAATATGTCCGTTGCCGATGTGGACAACGATGGGTATGACGAAATCATATTCGGCTCAGCCTGCGTAGACCACGACGGCAGTATGTATTACCGCATGGGATTCGGACATGGCGATGCCCAGCACGTGAGCAAGATGTGCGCCACCTGCACCGATTATTACGGGTGGTTTGTTCACGAGGAGACCACAAGTCCCTATGGATACGAGCTCAGAAATCTAAGGACAGGTAAAGTGATATTTGGCGCAGCCACCAGCAGCGACAACGGCCGAGGGATGGCAGCCGACCTATCGGCCGACAACCCCGGATTTGAAATGTGGAGCACCGCAAGCGGAGACAAGGTTTTTGACATCAATGGAAAAGAACTGAGCAATGTGAGCATACCCAAAGGAGTGGGAGGAGGCTACACCATCAACTTCCGCCTATACTGGAATGGAGACCTGCAAGACGAGATGCTGGATCGGAATCTGGTAATCACCTCAGCCCCTGGCAATGTAGCCTCCCGAGTTGTCACAATGTCTGACTACGGCAATTCAGCCCTGATAAACGGCAGCAAATATAACCCTTGTCTGTCAGCCGACCTGTTGGGCGACTGGAGGGAAGAATTTATCACCTACGACAGCAACGATCCCAGCAAGATAAACCTATTCAGTACCAACACACCTACCAATTACCGCATCTACACACTCATGCACGACTTGGTATACCGAGAAGGAGTAGCACGCGAGAATGTAGCCTACAATCAGCCACCACACCTCGGCTACTACATGGGCGAAGGCATCAGCGACTTGAAGCAGCCTGACATCTATGTGATACAAGGAGGAGTGGCAGCCCCTACACTGACTAAACATGGAGTGGGCAATTCGTCACAAACCGTGGCTATTGGCGACTCAATAATCAGTTTCTACTACAGCTGGGCCAATGCCAACACAGTAAGCGTATCGGGGCTGCCAACAACTCTGAAAGCCACTATTGACAAGACAGCAAAAACCGTTACTTTTAGCGGGAAAGCCACTGAGAATGGCACATGGAACTATAGCATCACCACCGTAAGCGGCTATAATCCAGAGGCCATCAAAAATGGAACATTCATTTTTGGCACAGGCAAAGAGGTGCCCGACACGGCCACCATCACAACCGCAAACAAGCGGAACCAGACTATCATTGTGGGCAAAGAGATGACAGGAATAACGTATACCTACACCAAGGCTGACTCTCTGACACTGACAGGCACCCTACCCGATGGGGTTTCGGCCAATGATAACGGCAACGGAACTCTGACTATCAGCGGAACACCCCACACCTTAGGCACTTACAGTTATACACTGCAAACAAAAGGACAAAATGTGAATGTGACAGACAACGGCGGCACCCTTACGGTAATAGCCGACACGACCTTGTCGGAAATGAACATAACGGGAGCTCTGACCCAGAATATATGGGAGGGAGACCCAATGAGCATTGTGACCATCACCTACGGAGCTGGCACCAAGAGCGCAAATGTATCCGGGCTGCCCGATGGCGTGACAAAAAGCGTAAACACCAGCAACAAAACCATTACCATCAGCGGAACACCTACCGCCAGCGGTGTGATAAAAATAGAATCGGTGGGGAACGGAGAACAAATAAGTTATACGCTCACCCTCAACATGATAGCCTCCAGTCTGAAAAAAGTGGCCTACATCACCAACCCGACAGCTGCCAACTACGCCAAGGACACCAAGATATTGCCAGCCCTGAAAGCCTGCAAAGATCTCTACATAGAAGAGGTGGATGCCTCCCAGTCCTCATTCAACTTCAGCAGATATGATTTAGTGGTAGTGAGCGAAATTCCCAACTCAAGTGACCCGCTGATGGCAAGTATAAAGAAAGCCGACAAACCGATACTCAACATGAAAGTGTTTGAATATAAAACGACGGAAAATACATGGAATTGGGCCTCAACGGGATATGGAGACAGCTATACAGCCACCACCATAAGTGTCAGCAACAATATGCTGAAGCATCCCATGTTTAAGGATGTGACTTACAACAACGGCAATGAGATAAAAATGGTGGACAGCGTCAATACAAAAGCTCTCAGCTATATGTATCCCGCACAGTTCACCAGCACCAGTGGAGAAGCCATCAGCACCATTGCCACCCTATTGGATGGCGACCAGCCCGTAATTTTTGAGGCACCCGCCGGGACCATCATATCGGGCGACACGTTAAGCCAGAAATACATACAAATAGGTCTGAACAGCAGTTCATTTGCCAACATCAGTACCGATGGTGTCTCTGTTGTGAAAAATGCCTGCTACTATTTGCTGGGACTGCTAAGTGGAGGCAGCGGTGTGGAGAATGTGAGTGCAACCATAACAAACCGCGCAAGCATCCATCCTAATCCGGTAACCGACGTTTCTCAAATCACCATTTTCTCAGCCGGGGGAGAAGGGGTAATGACACTGAGCAATATGGCGGGACAGACCGTATGGAACAAGACAATCAGTCTGAACGCTGGCAACAATACCTTCAGAATGGAGAAAGGAAACCTAAATACAGGTGTATACACTCTAACTGTAAACATTGAAGGAGAAGAGAACTTCATAAAAGTAATCATCAAATAAATCAAGATAGAAAAAAACACACAAATAGATAACAAAAAGGTGTAAAAGCGGGATTGAATCCCGCTTTTTTTGTATGATTGAAAAAAAAATCCAAGTAAAATGAAAAAAAAATCCTACACAAAAAAAGAAATGTAGCCTAACTTTGCTACAACGAAAGTAAAAAGATTAGCAGTTATACAAATAGTCACGAGTACTTATACTAACATTGTAGTTTATAGAGTAATGTGTTTATTAAAAAAGTATTAATGTTTGAATTTTCAAAATTCAAAAAGGCGGGGAGTGATTCTCGCCTTTTTTGCGTTTATAGGGACACTGCATCCTAGGTTTCCAAAAAGCAAGAAAAAACAGAGGAGTGATTAAAATATCCAAGAGAGAATGATAAAATAGTCCAATAAAGAGAGGAATAAAACATTGTAAATTTGTTTTGTTCAAAAAGAATAGAGAACTTAATAAACGAAATAAATTACAAAAATATTAAAGCCATGAAACACGTTTACAAAAGCATTTTATTAGCATTGAACATGGCCCTGCCAATGGCAGGTGAAACGGACGCCGCCACGCTAGCTTTTCCGGAGGCCTTGGGATTCGGAGCCTTGGCCACAGGAGGACGAGGTGGCAAAGTATATCACGTGACCAATCTGAACGACTCTGGCACCGGCTCCTTCCGTGACGCCGTGAGCGGGAGCAATAGAATAGTGGTATTTGACGTAAGTGGTTACATATCGCTGAAGACTGCGGTAAGCGTCAGCAGCAACATCACCATAGCGGGACAGACCGCTCCTGGCCAAGGAATAGGAATAAAAGGAGGCGAAGTGTCGTGTGCCAAAAAGTCGAATATTATCATCCGCTATCTCCGCATCAGACCAGGTAGCGAGACAGCCTCTACAAGCGATGATGCCTTGAGTCTGTACCTTGCCAACAATGTGATGCTGGACCATTGCTCATTTGAGTTTGCACCATGGAACAATATTGACGGAGTGGGAGACAGCGACAAAGGTCTTGTTACCAACATATCATTTCAGAACTGTCTGATAGCCAACCCTACCGGCCAACAATTTGGCGCCCACTGCGAAAGCGTCAACAGTGATTGGTCGTGGTATTACAACGCCTTTGTAAACTCACACAACCGCAACCCGCTCGACAAGACGAACTCTGTATTTGTCAACAACATCTGCTATAACAACGAAGCGTCATACACTACCCACACCAGCACAAAATTCAAACATGACTTGGTGAACAACTACTTTGTATATGGACCCGTTGCCAGCAAAAACACTTGGTTTCAGGTAGACAAGAATCAAATAATGTACTACACAGGCAATATGCTGGATGGCAACAAAGACGGAAATCTGAACGGAAGCACCACCACTCCCTACTTCTATCAAGGAGCCTGCACCATACTGGACAAGGCGTGGTCGACCGTAACCACCAGCAATCCCATCTACACGGCAGCCACCGCTTTTCGCTTGGTAGCCTCACAGAGTGGCACACTGCCTTACGACGAGCTGGACCAAATGATATGGGATGAGGTACGCAGTCTGAAAAATGGGCCATCGAGCCTCTATACCACGCAAACGGCCACGGGTCTGGGCAATAATGGATACGGAACCATAAAAACGGGTAGCAAAATGACCGATACGGACGGCGACGGAATGCCAGACTATTGGGAACAGACCAACGACCTTAGCACCACAACCGATGAGGCCATGACCGTGGGAAAAGACGGATATACCAACATTGAACGCTACATCAATTGGCTGGGTGTACCCCACACTACCGCCACAATGAACGGGTCTGTGACCTACAATCTGACCGACATCACAGGAGGATTCAGCGCTGTAAGTCCCAGCTACACGTTAAGCGACGCTGTGAACGGCGCTGCCAGTCTACAGAGTGATGGTCACTCCGTATTGTTTACTCCGACAGCCAATTTCCATGGCATGGCCAGCTTCAACTACACCGTAAAGGGCAGCGACGGCACCAGCTACACAGGCAAAGTAACCATTGCTGTGATACCTAATGGCAACAAGGTAACAGTGTATCCCACCCTACAAAAATGCGGCGGTGGAAATTCGAATCAGACAGTGAAGGCTGACAGTGCCATAACGGCATTTTGCTACACCTGGACCAACGCCAGCACGGTAGATGTAAAATGGAATCCATCGACACCCGACGGACTGAATGTGGACATTGACAATGCCAATCAGAAAGTAACATTCAGCGGCAATCCTAAATTCGGAGGAACTTATCAGTTCACCGTCACTACCGACAACACGGGCGACAGCATCTGCACAAAAAGCGGGGCCATAACGGTAACGGGAGGAGTACAGATGCCAACCTTCATAAAACGGGGAGCAGGCTCATCCAACCAGACCGTAATGATAGATTCGGCCATGCAGAATTATAATTTCGGATGGACCGTAGTGCCAGAAATCACTATCAGTTGGAATCCATCGGCCCCGGCTGGCATAGAGGTGTATATGGACAACGACAGCAAGACCATCTACTTCAGCGGTACACCAACCCAAGCCGGCACCTACAAATATACCATGACTGCCACCAACGGAGACTCCATAGCCACCCGCAGCGGCAGCATCAACGTGACATCACAAGGCACTGGTATCAGCGAAAACAGCGCAGCAAATAACGGAGTAAAGGTTTATCCTAATCCATTCAGCACCGATGCCACTATTGCCATAAATGCAGATGTGGCGGCCAACGGGCTGCTCACTCTGACCAACATGATGGGTCAGACAATAAGAAGAGAAGAAATAGGACTGCACGACGGGACCAACACGCTGGCATTGAGCCGAGAACATTTACATGCTGGCGTATATCTGCTCACCCTGCAGCTCTCGCACCAAGTGTACACCCTCAAAATCGTGGTAAAGTAACAAAGGATGTAACATAACTCAAGCAATATATCACAAAACAGAAAGAGGCGGCGCCACACGGCACCGCCTCTTTCTGTTTTTTAATAATCGGATTGCCCAAACAAGAATCGGGCAAAACGACGAGAAATTCAAAATCAATTAATCAATAAGCACGAGCAAAAAGGACCCGGCACTTAGAAGGCTTGCCAGTGACCATACACTTGCCAGGCTCCTTATCGCCATCGAGGTAGCTCTCGAACGGAATACAGCGGATAGTAGCCTTGGTTTCCTCCTTGATTTTGGCCTCCGTCTCAGCGGTGCCATCCCAATGAGCCAGTATGAAACCACCCTTTTCAATCTGTTCCTTAAACTCATCATAGGTATCCACCTTGTAGATGTGGCCCTTACGATAGTCGAGCGCCTTCTGGAAAATATTTTTCTGAATCTCGTCCAGCAAATCCTTGATATAGTTTTCAACGCCCTCCCAATCACGTGTTTCCTTGGTGAGTGTATCACGGCGGGCCACCTCAACAGTGCCATTCTCCAAATCGCGGGCACCGATAGCCAAACGGACAGGCACGCCTTTCAGCTCATACTCGGCAAACTTCCAGCCTGGCTTGCGGGTGTCAGAATCATCATACTTGACACTGATGCCCATCGCCTTGAGCTTCTGCACAAGCACATCCACCTTGGCACTAATCTGAGCCAACTGTTCCGCCCCCTTGAAGATTGGTACAATAACAACCTGAATAGGCGCCAAGCGAGGAGGAAGAACCAAACCATTATCATCAGAGTGAGACATGATGAGCGCACCAATCAGACGGGTGGAAACACCCCATGAAGTAGCCCAAACATAATCCATCTTGCCGTCACGCGTCATGAATTGCGCATCAAAAGCCTTGGCAAAATTCTGTCCGAGGAAATGCGAAGTACCTGACTGCAGGGCCTTGCCGTCCTGCATCAAAGCCTCGATGGTATAAGTATCTACCGCGCCGGCAAAGCGTTCCGTCTCCGACTTGACACCCTTTACAACTGGCATAGCCATTACATTCTCAGCAAAATCAGCATATACATTCAGCATTTTCTGCGCCTCAGCCTCAGCCTCCTGATAAGTTTCGTGAGCAGTGTGTCCCTCCTGCCACAGAAATTCGGCAGTGCGGAGGAACGGACGGGTACGCATCTCCCAGCGAAGCACATTGGCCCACTGGTTGCAAAGGATAGGGAGGTCACGATAAGAGTGAATCCAATTCTTATAAGTATTCCAAATGATGGTTTCAGAAGTAGGTCGGATGATGAGTTCCTCCTCCAGCTTGGCAGCAGGGTCAACCACCACCTCCGTACCATCCTCATTCACCTAGATCG
>CALMUD010000082.1 GCA_937872735.1 uncultured Bacteroidales bacterium | reverse complement strand
CTTTTCAGAACTGAAAATAGATGAACGGTACCACGTCGCTGCTTTTTACCTGAATGACGCAGAAAATGGCAATAACCACCACAACGGCCTGCAGCACCAATGGTGTCTTTATCATGCAGCGCTCGCCATAGGTCATCCAGCGGTCGGGCATATACTGCATCAGATAGCCAACGGCCATCACTGCAAATACTGTCCAGTAGCTGCTGATGAGTGGCATGAACAGTTGTGGACGGAAATCGCAGAATATCTGACTAATCATGATCCAAGAATTGCTGAATGAGGAGTTGCGGAAGAATATCCAGCACAGACATACAAAGTGGAAGGTGATGATGGTACAGATGACCCGCACCAGACCATGGTTGCGGTCTCCCTTCTTTTTTCCGCGTATCTGTCTCCACAGCTTATGTATGGCCAGAGCCAATCCGTGCATTCCGCCCCAAGCTATGAAATTCCATGAAGCCCCGTGCCACAAGCCTCCCAGCAACATAGTCATTATCAGATTGAAGTAAGTACGCAACTTTCCCTTGCGGTTGCCGCCCATCGATATGTACAGATAGTCGCGCAGCCAAGTGGACAGTGAAATGTGCCAGCGGTGCCAGAAGTCTGTTACCGAGTCGGCCTTATAGGGAGAATTGAAATTCTGATTAAAATGGAAACCCAGCAGCAGCGCCAATCCTATGGCCATATCGCTATATCCAGAGAAGTCGCAATAGATTTGCAATGTGTAGCCATATACGCCCATCAGATTTTCCACGCCTGAGTAGAGGCTCGGATTGTCAAAGATGCGTTCCACATAGTTCACGCTGATGTAGTCTGAAATGATGGCTTTCTTCACCAATCCGGCTATGATGAGGAATATGCCTTGCCCGAACATCTCGCGGCTGACATAGAGAGGACGGCGTATTTGTGGTATGAAATCTTTGGCGCGGACTATAGGGCCAGCCACCAGCTGGGGGAAGAATGACACATAGAACAAGTAGTCGAGCAGACGGTTGACGGGTTTCAGCGTGCCTCTGTATACGTCAATGGTGTAGCTCATTGACTGGAATGTGAAGAACGAGATGCCTACTGGCAGGAAAATGTCGAGCGGTTGGAAGTGGCCCTGCCAGATAGGACACAGCATCTGATAGAAAAAGTTGGTGTACTTGAAGTAACACAGCAAACCCAGATTGACCAGCAGACTGCCCAACAAGAAAACCCGTTTGCGTTTGATGCTCTCATGATGGTAAATCTGTCCGGCAAAAAAATAGTCGCAGCACGACACCACAGCCAGCAGCACAAAATAGACGCCGCTGCTCTTGTAGTAGAAATAGTAGGAGAACAGCGTCACAAAAGCGATGCGGGCGGTGTCCTTGCGCTGCAGCAGCAAGTAGATGAAGCTTACGCCCAAAAAGAGAAAAAGGAACAGGCCGCTACAGAATATCATGGGCGACTTGGGGTCATACGACAGTATTTCGCTTAGTTTGTTCCAATCAATGTTTGATAGTATGTCCATTTCCTTTCTTCCTTGTTATGTATTGGTTGTATGCCTTAATCATGGCCTGCGACAGCAGGTTGCCTTGCAGTGTGTAGCCTGCTGCTGTGAAGTGGATGCGGTCCCCTTTCATATAGTTGCCACCTACCCAGTTGAGGCAGGCGAATCCGCTGCCTCCTGCTATGTTATATAAGTCCCACACCGGCAGGTCATTTTTCTCGGCAAATGAGTTGATGGTATTTACAGCCAGTTGTGTGTTCTTGTTGACGGTGCGGTAGTAGGTGAAATATCTGCGGGTGACGGTCCGTCTGTTTTTTCTCACCGTGCGGTAGTGGGCCACGCGATAACTGTAGTAGGCGCCTTGCGGGGTGGTGAGCATGATGGTGGCCTGAGGGCAGGCTGCCTGTAGCATATTCACCAGCTGGCTCAGTGTCTTCAGATGCTGGTCGGCATTGTAGCGCCGCACGTGTGCCTCGTTGGTGCCGAACGACAGAATGATGACGTCTGGTTTCATGCTTTTTACTCTGGCTATCCGTTGTGGAACGCAGAAGTAGGAGCAGGTGGCCCCGTTTTTGCCCCAGGCATGATACACGAATCCTGGTTTGCCCGTCTCTGTGGCCAGCGCATCGGTACGGTAGGTGATGTAGTCAGGTCTGACCGCCTGGTCGCCCCATGCTGTTTCCAGTCGGTGACGAATCACCAGCGGCAATATGTGTCCACGCAGGTGGGAGTCTCCCAGATGGACAATCCGTGCAGGTTCTTTTTTCCCTGTCAGCTTGCTGAAAAACGAGTCCAGTTTCTCGGCCCGTGTTATTGTATTTTCCTTGGTGAACAGAAAACTGCTGGGCATGGAGTCCTTTACGGGTATCAATGTATCCGTTTCCACTTCGTCGTTGTTGTCAGTTTCGGCCGACAGTAGGGCAGGGGTGGTTATCTTGATAGGCATGGAGTCCATGTTTGTTTGGACGGTGGACTTTTGCTTTTTTGCAGCCGCCAGCCTATGGGGCATTCGGTGGCCACGAGTGTTGGCAGGCATTGCAATGCCCAACAGGAGTCCCAACAGCAAGGCCTTTCTCAACAAGGTGTTGATATACAGTCTTTTCATTCGTTTCTCTTTTTTAGTGTGAATGCTTTTCGGCGGTCATATTGTCCTTTGCCGAACAGCAGTGCCTCGTATAGTTTTTGGGCCATCACCTTGCCACCTCTGAAGTTGATGTGGGTGTAGTCCAGATTAGCCAGCGAAGGTTTTGCCTTTACCATTTCGGCCATACCTCCCTGAGCCAGCATGGCATCGTGCAGATTCCAGAAAGCCACCTTTGCGTCTGCTGCCAGACTCTGCTGATAGATGCTCAGGTTTTTGGCGCCAGGCATGGGGGACATTTCGCCGTCATCGGCCCTATAGGCGCGGTCGCCCACGCTTATCACCAGAATGCCCGCTTGCGGGAAAGCCTTGTGCAGATGCTCAATCACCCGCATCATGTCCTTCTTGTAGAAGTTGTAGTCCTCACGCATTTTCGTCACCACATTCAGTCCAAACTGAATCACGATGAGGTCGTAGGGCCTTTCCTGGTTGAACTTGGCCAGCCATTCGTCGGGAATGTTGGATAGCTGGGTGCCGCTGTTGCCACGCATGCTGAAGTTGTCGAGAATGATGCCGTTGCTGCCGTCCATGGCCATACCGTAGAAGTAGGCACCGTTGGCCTTGTCTACATTCCATCTGGCCCTTTTGATGGGTCCTTTGTGTGTCAGCATCTGTAAGTCGGGACTGGCGTCTGCGTGGAAGTTGAAAGTATCGTTCTGGTTGATTTGCAGATTAAGGTTTGCTCCATTCTTGGCGATGAAGAAGAGTGACGTGTTGGCGCAATGGTCGTTGCCAAAGGCGTAGTGGCTGCACTTGCCGTCCACCCAGGCGCCAAAGCGGGGCTGATAGTAGCGTTTGTCAATGCCTTGCAGCTTGCGTGAGAATTTGTGTCGGTCCTGATAGCTGTAGCTGTCCCAGTTGTTGTAGGTGTGGGTGACCGTCTGTCTGAAGCCAGCCGTCTGTGAGGTGATGTCCATCCATCCCACACCGCAGCCGCCGAAGTGCTGTTGCAGCATGGCACGCAAGTCGCCCGTAAGTATGTCGCCTTCCACAAAAGAGTCGCCCAGAAAAGCAATGCGCACAGGCCGCTGTTTTACATGGTTGAGTGCCTCGTAGAAAGGAGCCATGCCCATCAGCGTGTTGTCGCCGTAGTCCACAATCTTTATCATCTCGGCGGGAGCTTTTACTGTGTCGTGGAAGGCGGAATCGGCGGCGGCTTCCTTTTCCGCCTCTTTGTTTTCCAGACTTTTCAGCAGTTTTGTGTCTATTTGCTGGGCTTCGGTCGCTTTTTTGTCGCGCAAGTCTCCCAGCAGGTCCACCTGGCGCAGGCTGCCACCATTGTTGCTTGAGGGTGACCATCCAAACCAGGACCCAATGCTGCCGCTGAAAGTGATGGGGGGCAGGTAATATAACCCCAGCAGTATGGCTACCACAATCAGGGTGAGCAGAAAGGTGCGGGGTAAAAAGTTCTTCATCTTGTATTTTATTGTTTCGGCCACAAAATTACTAAAAATGATGCTATAAAGCATATAGGAGAAGGCCTAAAGAGGTCCTCTTTGTCATTTTTTGCTGAGGCGAGGTTGCCTTAACACAAAACAAGGGGCTTCGGCGGCCCCTTGTTTGTGATGTGTATCAGTCAGTTTTATACGGTTACACGAGAGAAGGAAGGCAGCGCAATGTCGCTGAAATCCTTGTCAAGATACTTGAAGTAGCCCACAATGCCAATCATGGCAGCATTGTCGGTTGTGTAAGAGAATTTAGGGATATAGATATCCCATTTGTAACGGTCGGCATGTTCCTGGAAGGCGCCTCTTAGTGCCGAGTTGGCTGAAACGCCACCTGCCACAGCTACATGGTTGATGCCAGTGGCTTTCACCGCTTTGCGTAGCTTGTCCATCAGAATGTCGATGACGGTAGCTTGCAGCGATGCGCACAGGTCGTTTTGATTCTCTTTGATAAATTCGGGGTTCTCTTTCATCTTGTCGCGCAAGGTGTAGAGGAACGAGGTCTTCAGTCCACTGAAACTGTAGTCGTATCCCTCCATGTGAGGCTTGTGGAAGGTGAAGGCCTTGGGGTTGCCCTCCTTGGCCAGACGGTCGATGACGGGGCCTCCTGGATAGGGCAAGCCCATCACTTTGGCACATTTGTCGAAAGCCTCGCCAGCTGCGTCATCAATGGTCTGTCCCAATATCTCCATCTGATTGTAGGCTTTTACCAGCACTATTTGGGAGTTGCCGCCCGATACCAGCAGGCAGAGGAATGGAAATGGAGGAATGT
>CALMUD010000081.1 GCA_937872735.1 uncultured Bacteroidales bacterium | reverse complement strand
TTCCGATCTTATCTCCTTGGTTGAGACACTGCCTCTCTACTCCCCATAACAAGGTGTATTTCGCATCCAGTTCAAAAATAACAGGTGGGCAAATCTATGTAGGAAACAATACCGTCTTCCAAAGCCACTTAATGTTACAGACGGTAACAAGAGATTATCAACAAGAAAAGCCCATCATAAAAATTGGAGAGAATTGTAATTTCGGAGAATACGCACATATTACTGCATTTCGTAAAATAATAATTGGGGATGGCGTACTGACGGGTAGAAAAATACTGATTTCAGACAACAGTCATGGATATTTTACGAAGGAAGACTTGACCAAATCTCCTAATGATAGACAGATTACATCAAAAGGACCCATTTTAATTGATAATAACGTTTGGATTTGCGACAATGTATGTATATTGGGAGGGGTTCATATTGGAGAAGGAGCTATAATCGCAGCAAACGCTGTTGTCACTCACGATATCCCCGCATTTTCTCTTGCAACAGGAGTCCCGGCTTCTGTAATAAGAACATTAAACGTACAATAAAATTCACAGCTCTTATGAGTATTCCTAAAGTCAGCATTATTGTTCCTATTTATAACGCAGGAGAATATTTAACATCCTGCTTGGATTCTCTTATCAATCAGACTCTGAAAGAAATTGAAATAATTTGTGTGCTTGATTGTCCTACAGATGGATCTGATAAAATAGTAAAAGAATTTGCAGAAAAAGATGAAAGAATAAAAATAATTAAAAACGAAAAAAACTTACATATAGGCGAATCAAGAAACAAAGGAATAAAAGCCGCAACAGGTGAATTTATAGGTTTTTCTGATAATGATGATTTAAGCGACACTCATCTTTTCGAATACCTATACACCACGGCAAAAAAAGGGAATTCTGTCGTTTCAATCTGTAGAAAAGACGAATTTATTAATGAGACACATATAACTAATAAAAACGATGTCTCACGAAATAACGCCTGGGATTATTTCTGCGAGTTACTTAAAGTGAATTCCAGCATAGGAGGGTATGTTTGGAACCATATATACCTTAGACAATACATTTTAGATCATAACATATTGTTCCCTGACACAAAAAAAATGAGCGTTGAAGATGAATGTTTTAACATTCATGTATATATGGCATTAATAGAAGAGAAGAAAGAAATTGAATATATACCAGATGTGCTTTATCACCATAGACGACACAGTGGAAACACAGGAGAATCTGATGACAACCAAGAAAAAAGAATCATTTATAGAGACTATATAAGTGGCCTGATTTTAAATTCATGCTACAAGCAACGTTCCGATGTAATTAATTTTCTCAATGAAGGTAATATTACTATCATTTACAGATTGTGCAAAAGATTAATATTACAAAAAAAATTTCGGGCTGCTTTAAATGTAATTTTTCATTTGAATAAATACAAGCTAATTTCAGAATCTCTACATGAAAGCAAAGTTAAATACTATTTTGAACTATCAATTCCCAAAAATTGCATATATTGGATAAGCAAATTATTTATCTGAATTTTCCCTACCACTTCACAATTCCTGTCACTCCATAATTACGGCCTGGCATAGCTTTATACGGCACTGTCTGATAATCTGTATCACACAGATTGTTGACAGAAAAGGAGAGATTCAAACTACCACGGCGTAACAGCCTGAACTCATAGGATGCGGAGACATTCATCACAACATACGACGGCATCACGTCATACACATCAGAAGTGGAACGCTCACCCGAATAACTGCAGCCATATACAAGTCCCCACCCCTTATACTGCCCAATCAGCGACAAGGAAAAGGTATGCTCGGGAATGAGAGCGATTTGGCGACCTTGAAAAGGACGCATCTCGGCAAACCCCTTCAGCACTTCGGTATGTGAATAGGTATAGGATACAGTCTGAAATAAATACCAATGTTTTGGACGGAATTGTTGTCCCACACTCAACTCCACCCCCTTTGCCAACACCTCATCCACATTTATCGGCTTCCAGACATTGCCACGCGGCATCCATAATATCCAGTTGCTCACATCGTTATGGAAAATGGTTGCCGCGAATAAGAATTTGTATAACCTGGGCTCAACCGTCCCAACCACACATAAAGTGTCTTTGGGGTCTAAACCGAAATTGATGTTCAGCCCAGCCTCACAGTTCAGTCCGTCTTCTGGTTTTAGATAAGTATTGTCCAAATCGCCCCAATAGCGGTCGTTCAGTGTAGGTACCTTGTAATTTCGGCTTATGTTTGCATGGAATTTCACATTATCATAGTTATGCTTTTCACCATAAAAGGTATAACTGGCCCCGACCGAATACACAAAAGGTATATGCTCCCCCGTTACCAACTGCTGACGCAATCCGCATAACAGCGTCAAACCCTTTTTTATATTGGTCCGCGAATTTACATAAAAGTCAGACCTCCACTCATCCACCCCACTTCTATACGAATAGACATCAGGGCGGATATATTGCTCATGGAATCCCGCCGTTATCGCCATCGGATTCAACAAAGACCTCCAATAGAAATCACGTTTCAGCCAAGATGCCAATATGAAGTCTTGGGTGGCAATCACATTCCGCTGATACTCCTGGTGGTCGTTGATATAGGCCACTGTGGAATTAAGCGAATACTGACCTTTTCTGTCATAGTCCAGGGTGAACCGCGTGGTACGGTCCGATATATCCTCATACTTGCTGGTGTCCGCATTGTTTTGTATGGAAGGCTGGATATCCCGATAATAATAGGTGTGCCATAACTTAAGGTTCAGCTGCTGGCGATTGTCAATCTTATATCCCAAGTTTTCAAACATCCCGTAATTGTGATACGCCGCATTACGCTGCAAAACGGAATGAGTGCCATCAAAATCATGTATCTGAAAATGAAAATCATTATCAGATTTGCCATAAAAAGCAGAGGAACTCGACATCCACCGTTTGCTGCAAGCATTCAGTTTTCCTCCGGTAAATGAGGAGCCATACGAGCCCACGGTCTGTTGCACCTGTCCCGACAGTGTATCAGAAAAGGGCAAATAGTTTCTCAGCGATATTGACCCTCCTATGGCTCCACTGCCATACAGCGAGCTCTCGCCTCCCGTCACGACCGTTATTCCGTCAAAAAAGAAGAGAGGTATCTCACTGAAATCGACCTGCCCCATAGTCAGCGAATTGATGGGCAAACCATCCCAATCGACCACCGTATGTGAGGAAGAGGTCCCTCGCAAAGACACTGTAGACAACATACCATTGCCACTTTCTTTCACAAAAACAGGTGTATGGATAGACAGAAAACTGGCCAACGAGGTGTTCTGCATGGACGACAGCAACCTACCATTGACCTTCTGGACATTTCCCCCCGAATATTTATCGGGAGTACCCGTCAGCGTATCACGCAACGCATGGACATCAACACAGCGCAACCGCGTCACGGTGTCTTGTCCGGAAATGCCGGCGCTATGGCACACTCCTCCTGCCAACAAAGCCGTCAAAATCGTAAGAACATACCGCAATATATTACACTCCATGCAAGTTCTATTAATGAGATTGCAAATGTACATATAATTTAAGGCAATAGGCAAATTCAGTTTGTCCTCAATGCCCATTTTTTGTATATTTGCAAATTTAAGACGGGGGCAAACGTATGGCATCCCTAAAAAGGAGCCAAAGGAAGTGAGATAGCCATACGTGTGCCACTATTTGATAAAACATTTCACTCACACTAACAATGACACTAGAAGAAGAAATAACGCAGGCTATCATAGCTGCGGCAAAAAAACTTTACGGACAGGAACCTGACGCAGCTGGAATTCAACTGCAAGCCACTCGGAAAGAATTTGAGGGAGACCTCACCTACGTGGTTTTTCCTTTACTGAAAATGTCACACAAGAAACCTGAAGACACAGCCAACGAGATTGGTGCAGAACTTAAAAATATGGTACCTGCCATCACCGACTTCAACGTGATAAAAGGTTTTCTGAATCTGTGCATCAGCAAAAGCAACTGGGTGGAGGTTCTGAATTCCATTGCTGCCGATGCAAACTACGGATGCAAACAGGCCACCGATGATTCTCCGCTCTATATGGTTGAATACTCATCTCCCAACACCAACAAACCGCTACACTTGGGCCATGTACGCAACAATCTGCTGGGGCACAGCCTTTGCCAGATACTGAAAGCCAATGGGCTGCGGGTGGTAAAAACCAACATCGTGAACGACCGGGGCATTCACATTTGCAAATCGATGCTTGCCTGGAAACTCTTCGGCAATGGTGAGACTCCAGAATCGACAGGAAAAAAGGGCGATCACTTGGTAGGTGACTATTATGTGCGTTTTGACCAGGAATACCGCAAGCAGGTGAAAGAGTTGATGGAGACCAAGAACTTGAACGAGGACGATGCCAAGAAACAGGCCCCACTGATACTGGAAGCTCAAAAAATGTTGGAGAAATGGGAGGCTGCTGACCCTGAGGTCCGTGCCTTATGGAAAAAGATGAACGACTGGGTTTATGCCGGGTTCGGCGAGACATACAAACGCCTCGGCATATCTTTCGATAAAATATATTACGAATCACAAACTTACCTCGACGGCAAAGCCAAAGTGAACGAGGGTTTGGAGAAGGGCATTTTCTACAAACGTCCTGACGGTTCAGTATGGGCTGACCTGAAAGACGCCGGACTGGACGAGAAATTGCTGCTCCGCGCCGATGGCACTTCTGTTTACATGACACAGGACATCGGTACCGCTCAACAGCGTTTTCACGACTACAACATCAGCAAGATGATATATGTAGTGGGCAACGAGCAGAACTACCACTTTCAGGTATTATCCATTTTGCTGGACCGTCTCGGATTCAAATGGGGTAAAGATTTGGTCCACTTCTCCTATGGTATGGTGGAACTGCCCGAAGGCAAGATGAAGTCGAGAGAAGGTACTGTGGTTGATGCCGATGACTTGATGGACGAGATGATAAAAACCGCCAAAGAGACTTCTTCAGACAAACTGAAAGATTACGCTCCAGCCGAGGTTGACAACATCGCCCGCATCTGCGGATTGGGCGCGCTCAAATATTTCATACTGAAAATAGACCCCCGCAAAAACATGATGTTCAATCCGAAAGAGTCCATCGATTTCAACGGGAACACAGGACCTTTCATCCAATACACCTACGCGCGCATCTGCTCCGTATTGCGTAAAGCTGCCGAAGCGGGAATCGACATTCCTGCTGAACTGAATGGCAGCTACGAAATAGCCGAACGGGAGAGCACATTGATTCAGAACCTGGCATCGTATGGACAGGTGGTGAAACAGGCGGGCGAAGACTTCAGCCCAGCGCTGATTGCAAACTATGCCTATGAACTGGCCAAGGCTTACAACCAATTCTATCATGACTTTTCAATTCTGAAAGAGGAGAACAATGAGATGAAAACCTTCAGATTGGTATTGTCTCGCGAGGTTGCAAAAATCATAAAATCAGCCATGAATCTTTTGGGTATAGAAGTCCCTGAACGTATGTAACAAGGAGAGGATGATACAATGAAGAGATTCCTCATATACATATTGACTTTGCTGATGATGCTTTCGGTAGGCGGCATCGAAGAGACCTACGCGAGAAAACACCATCGGCACACAGTTGTAAAGACGACCATTCGTCAAGAACGGGGACGCAAGGGCAGAGCCGCAAAGACAAGAGGACGCAAAGCTTCCTCAAAAGTGCAGGTCCGCAGAACGCGCAGCTATCACTTGGGCGGCAACGGACAACGCACCATGCTCAATGTGAAGCCCAAGGTACAACGTGTCGTCGTGCGCCGCCATCATCGCAAGATTGTCCGCTACGTCAGAATTTACACACCACCACTGAGCCAGACCTTTGATGGTATCGACATCTCACACTACCAGCGCACCATACGCTGGCACAAGATGTCCAAAAGGACCCGGCTGAAGTTTGTCTACATCAAGGCCACCGAAGGAGCCATGCGCAAAGATGGGCTCTACAAACTGAATGTAGAAAGGGCCCGAGCCGCCGGTTACAAAATTGGCAGCTACCACTTTTTCCGTCCAGATGTTTCAGCCAAACGGCAATTCGACAATTTCAAGTCGCATGTGAATCTGGCCGATCAGGACTTACTGCCACTCATCGACATTGAGGACTGCGGGGTACTGAACAGAAAACTGATTCAAAACAGACTACGGGAACTCATTGACCTGATGACGGACTATTATGGTCAAAAGCCGATGCTCTACACCATGATCAGTTTTTACAACTCTTATCTGGCCAACGACTTTATGGACTACCCTCTGATGCTCGGTAGCTACTCCAAAAAGCCTGTCACTGTCGACAGTAACAAATTCTGCATTTGGCAATTCACCTCCTCTGGCAAAATAAACGGTATCAGCGGCAATGTGGATTTGAATGTATTCAACACGGGATACGACATCGGTTACATCACTCTAAAAAAGGACCTTGTAAAAGACTACGATGCCAAAGTAAGGGAAGAGGCCATTGAAAAAGGGCTGCCAATACCTGTCCCTGAACCCAAAGCGGCCAAAAATCCTGTTCCGTCTCAACCTGCACACAAGGCTGCACCTTCCAAAACAGCTCCTACCAAAGTGGTTCCTACCAAAGGTGCACCTAAGAGCGCGGAACCCAAAGTAACAGAAAAGGGGAAGACTTCCAAAACAAAAATCGAAGTCAAGGAAGAAAAAGAGAAAAATGAAAAGGCTGTACTGAAAAAAGACACGGTACGCAAAAATCCAGCAAAAACGGTCAGACACCGTAAACGGAGCAGAAGACACAGATAAATTAAACTTATAAATTTTCAAGGCGATGCCACTTATCAACTGGCATCGCCTTTTTTAGGCTTTTATCAAATCAACAAATATGGAATCAGATATAAACAACCCGCTTTCGGTAAGACGCAAAAAACCATCATCGGTCAATTCCAGCTGCCCAGCCTTCAGTGAAAGTCCGGCACTATCAAGACAGAAATCATAGTAATCGGGAAAATCACGTTTTAGTGCTTCCATATCAAGTCCTCTGGACGTCCTGAGGGAGGTGATGATTCTGTCATTGTATTTCTCGTCACAAGTCAGCTGTTCACGCTCAAAATCCAAATGTCCAGCCTCCATTGCTGCCATGTACCGTCTGATATTAGGTACATTCCATTGTCTGGACTTTCCATCAAACGAATGGGCCGAGGGCCCTATACCCACATACGGGGTTCCATTCCAATAAGAAGAATTATGCTTTGCCCTAAAACCAGGCAAAGAGAAATTGGAAATCTCATAATGTTCATATCCTGCCGCCAACAGAGAAGTTCGTAACTGACGGAAAAAAGAAAGATTGTCCTCGTCACTGGATGGTGACACCATACCTTGTTGCCACTGCTTATACAGCATAGTACCCTCCTCATAGGTAAGGCAATAGGCCGACATGTGCTGGACATTCAGACCGACAGCCGTTTGCAGATTTTTTTTCCAACCATCCATAGTCTGAAACGGGAGTCCATATATCAAGTCAATGCTAAGATTGGAAAATCCCGCCGTTTGACAGTCATGCACCGCCTTTATGGCCTGTTTGGCTGTGTGGCGTCTATTTATGCGTTTCAAATCTTCATCATCAAAACTCTGTATACCGATACTGAGCCTATTGACTGGCAACGAGCGCAATGAAGCAATGTATTCAGCTGACAAATCATCAGGATTAGCCTCCATAGTCACCTCCTCAAGCTGGCAATCAAACTGGCATCTGGCTGATTCAAACAGTTGCGAAAGCAGGTCCGCCGAAAGCGTTGAGGGGGTTCCTCCCCCTATATATAAGGTACGGATGGTTTCCCGCCCCAGATAGTCCTTGCGGAGAGCCATTTCCTTACATAAAGAGTCCACAATGCGCTGTTGCTGCGAATGGGCGGTAGTGGAATAGAAATCGCAATAATAGCAACGGCTGGCACACAGCGGAATATGTATGTAAAGCCCTGCCATCAGGCAAACAGTTGATATTTATGAATAAGATAGAAGGCAGCCAACCATAAAGCCAATATCAGATAGGTAATGACAAAATAAGAAGCCTTGCGGTTTTTGTGATGAATGGTATACATGAGTAAAAGCACCATAAACACGCCTCCCGCCAATTCCAGAAAATGGAGGGTGGCTTCGGGTATGCGCCATTTGTCCCGCTGGGCTTTATGCTTGTCGGCCGCAAAAGCGATGCCGGCTACCGCACTGATAAAAAGCAAGTAGTATAAAAAATATCGCATGATTTATGTCTTTAATTGGCAACTGCGGCAGTCCCCCTATACTGTGACAGTATTTCTTTGTAAATAGGCAAATCATCGTGTGCCAGCATGATATCCACCTCCGCTGAATTGATACAGCTTTTGATAACGCTCATATAACTGCTACTGATTGAACCATCTTCTTTCAGCATATCTACCACCTCACCTTTCTGCATATAAAACACCAGTTGACCTTGGCTGTTGTGCTTGATATACATTCTGCTGGTATAGAATCCAAGAATATCAGGGTCGCTAAAAGTCATGTAGTTGCCAGAGTCTCCTCTGCAAAGCGTATAGGTGCATTGCTTGACGTATGGTATCGTATCGGATGGTATATTGGGGTTGTGTCGGATACGGAAAACAGTATCTCCCATAAAAAAGATAGAGACATAGGCCGACTTGTCAGCCACCATATCTTTCACTTTACTCTTAAACCCGTATGTCTTATTCAGGATATCACCTCTTGTTGTGAGGTCCCACAACACATCGGTAGATGCCACGCCCCACCCACCTTGCAAATCTGATTTGGTTATCATTTCCTGGGAAATTGACGGGACGTCATCATCATTGCTACACGACAATAGATGAAGACTCACCAAAACCATCACCATTAGCCACAATATACGCTGCGCTCTTGCCATAACCCTATCTATTTTTACTATCTCCCCAAATATAAACGTGAATATTTTACAAATATATAAAATTCAATGAACAATGGAGATAAAGCATACGAAATAAAAGAGATTGGGGGGCAACGCTCAGCCAAAATTCTGGCACCACGCATTAATGGGCACTATTGTATTTTTTGAGATATTCTTTTTGCCTTTCATATTCCTCTTCCGATATTTCCCCTTGTTTATATAAATCATACGCCCATGGCAATTTAGATGCCAAACGGTAACAGCCCAAATAAAGTTCTTCCTCGTAAGTCTTCCATGTACTCATAAATATATTATAGGCAGGCGTATTCTGATGTAATGAGGAAGCATAACGATTTCGTACAGCAATAGTTTGTTCAAAATGTAATTTGTACAAATCTGTAATAAAAATTTCTTGCCCTCTTTTTTTCGGCGTCCCAATTTGCCGCTTAAAGGCATTGTAGACTGAGTCCAGATATTTCTTGGCTCCATCGAAAACGGCTTGCTCCGTAGGCGTATAACTGTAAACATTCACCGTATCTACATGGTTCCTCACTATTGTATCAATTTGCACATCATGCTGAATCGTAGGAGTGGCCGGAACCAATACTGTATCCGTATTATTTCTGACTAAAGTGTCGTGAACAGGTTTGACCACAGAGGGAGAATCCGTACTGGTGCTTTCAACCCGCTGCTGGCCGTTACGAGAAATAACATTATAGAACGCAACCAATGACAGCACCATCACCAACAGAAAAGCAGAAAGCCAATACGGACGATAATTGCGATGCAGGTCTGCTTGAATTTCCTCTACTGACTGGTATCTGTCAGCAGGCTTAGCAGAAACGCATTTGCGTGCTATCCTTTTGTAGTGGCCAGGGAAAACGAGTTGTAGCAATTTACCAAAAGCGTAGATATCAGTCCGGTTGTCAATAGGCCCGTCTGCTTTCATCTGTTCAGGAGCGGCATATTTGGCCGACCCCGCGGGCTGCTTGAAAATGGCAAAATTATCAGCATCTGACAAGCCAAAATCTATAATCTTTACATTGCTGCCATTTCGGGTCACCAACACGTTGCTGGGCTTCAAATCACGGTGTACCATCTGCATGGAATGGAAATACGCCATTGCATCAAGCAGCTGGTCAATCAAACGCAACCGTACAGCTTCCGTGGGTTTGCTTTCCAAAAACTCATCGAGTCTCACACCATTCACGTATTCCTCAAGCAGACAGACGCCCGCAACAGAGTCATCGGGCAACAAATCGAACACGTGCACAATATTCGGATGGTCAAGCTGACATGTCAAGTCAAATTCCTTGCGGAGCAACTGCAAATAGAGAGCATCCTTCCTATATTCCTCTTTCAAACCCTTCAACACATACCACCGCCCATGACGTTTCACTCTGTACACCACATTATATCCAGAGCAAGGCAATTCCTCATAGGAATCCACACTGTCGAACGAGAAAATATTTTTATCTAGAAATCCCGAACTTGACGAACTTCCCGTATTCTCCATTATCAGTTAATTAATATTTGCATACCCTAAATTATCAATTTTACGCCATATTATATGGTCTTAGCCGACAAAAAAAGCAAAAAGAGGATACATCAAATAATAATAATCAAGATATTTGCAAAAAATACTCATTACCCAGACAAATGGCAGAAAAGGAGAAAATCAACGAAATCAATATTGCAGAAGACTCCATAGGAATTCTGAAGAAAGATATGGAGACTTTCATCAACCGAAGCATACAAACCCCCAGCGACTTTACCTGCCTATCGGAATTCATCTTCGAGAGAAGCAACGAGAATATCAGCGAATCGACGCTCAAGCGCCTGTGGGGGTACAATTCAGGTTACAAAATAGTAAGAAGACACACGCTCGATGTACTCACCCGCACCATCGGATATAAAGATTGGGACGACTACTGCAGATACAAACAGGTAGGCTCGATTGACACCTCCATTATGTCATTTTCGCAATCGGTCAAAACAAAAGAAATGGAAGAGGGCGAAATGCTGGAGGTGAGATGGAGACCCGACAGACGATGCATTCTTGAATATATCGGAAAAGAACACTTCAAAGTGATAAAATCTGAAAACTCAAAATTGAATGAAGGCGACACTTTCAGGTCGGCCATTTTTATTTTGGGAGAGCCAGCCTACCTTGACGACCTACAACATGATGGAGAATCAGGATTAACATACATCGCTGGGAAAAAGGGGATAACGCAACTTAAAATTGTGGAAAAAGCAAACGGGGATGAATAATATCCATCCCCGTTACAACTAATACAACGATTAAAAACTATAATCCAGTTGCAGATGCCTTTGCGACTCCTTTATTGAATTTTGTCTGTATCTTAAATAGAAGCAGTATAAATGCACCAAGGGCGGCCCCGCATGAGGCCGCCCTTTTCTTGTGGCAGACGGAACACTCCGCCTGTCAGATCGGAAGAGCGTCGTGTAGGGA
>CALMUD010000080.1 GCA_937872735.1 uncultured Bacteroidales bacterium | reverse complement strand
TAAAAGGGAAATAATTCAAAAGGGAATATAAGAAAAAATCACGTCTTTATTCTGTCACTAATTTGTATTTCTGTTTACTGCTGGTAGGCTTGTCGGGAATAGTCATGGCAACAATGCCAGACAAAAGCATTTTATCTAGATATTTGTCTTTCAGCGTTCTGGTAGAGCAGGAAATTATTGATGCAAGTTCATTGGCCGACTTGGGTTCAATCAAGTTTTCAAGTATTATCTTGATAGTGTCTTGCTCCTCAATTTGAAAATAATCTGGAAACAACTTAGGAAACAACTTAGGAAACAACTTAGGAAACAACTTAGGAAACTTTTCATTATTGGATTGTAAATCAGCGTATTTTATAGCTGAGTAGCTTGTAACCTCAAAGGCTGTTATTTTATTAATGTTGAACACAGGTTCTTTGCCCCCGTTTTCAATCATCATGTTCTTTACACGGTTTACACCACGATTGAACATATTCACATAACCCATCACTTTCAAAGCCTGTGCAATAATAGGATTTCTGTAGTCGTTAACATCGGGGAAATTCTCAGGACGAGCCTTGCCATACAAACCACCAGGATTCATGATTTCAATGCGGTCGGTAAACTCATAAAAGCGTGTTGGCATATTTGATTGATAGTCTCGGTGCATACAAGCGTTTAAAATCAATTCACGAAGAGCGTCTGCTGGGTAGTTTGATTGATTCTTTTCACGAAGAGTGCTTATTGCAATGGGGCTTGTTTTTACTACTCCGTAATCAATAAAAGCTTCCAATTTTGGCATCATCTTGGCCAGACAGTCAAAAAATGGCTTGTCATCATCAATCTCTGTACCCTTGTCTAAACCGGCAAAACGGACATATTGTAAATAAGCGCCGTATAAGAATTGTTTTGGATTCTTTCCAAATAATACTATACAGGCATTCGTGGGGCAATTGTGTGTCATATCATATAGCCCTAAGGCAGTCAATTGCTGTTCTATACTTCTCGGGTCATTTTTTAGTTCGTCAGCATTTACTGCTTTAGGTAGATATTCTTTCTTTATAAGGTCAAGATGGATATCATTGATTGTAGCAGAGTAACAGGGAGAAGCATCGAAAGTCGCCATATTGTTCATGCGTTTCTCCGAAAGAACACGTTCTTCATCAATTGTTGCAATATCTCTTCGGGGCCCTATTCGAATAAATGTTCTTCCTCTGTAACGTACTGGAGTAGAAAAAGATGGCTGTACCTCCACAATAAGTAAGTCTCCATTTCCCATTTCGTATCGTTCACATGTCATCATGGGAATAGGTAAGATATTTCCATCACTTCGGATACCTGATATTTTCTTAAAAAGATTGTCATCGACTTTCAACCCAGACAATTCTCCATTATCCTTGGCGCCTATGATAAGATATCCATTTTGACGGGAGTTTGACATGTCATTACTGAATGCGCAGATGGCTTCCTGAAATTTGTCCATGTCACCAATACTCACGGTACGTTCAATCCGTGAAGTTTCTGTGCTAAATAGTAATTTGTATATTTCCTCTTTTGTCATTTGAATAAGATTTTACAACCATCATTTTTTGCATGGTGGCAATAGACATTTAAAGAATGTTTGTGGTCATGATCAGATGCTTTTTAAAAATAGAATTTTGCAAATATAAGAAAAAATCACGTCTTTATTCTTTTATTCCGGGCCGTCGCCCATGCCACCAGGAGGAGGGGGAGGTGTCCCCATCGGGTGTCCTCCGTCGCCATCGGGAGGAGGTGGCATCTCACCCTCAGGAGGTGCGGGGTGGTCCTCCTTGTCATCGGGTTGATTGTTCTGTTGGCCAGATTTCAGTTTGCTGTGTTTATTTGTGGAGTCTGATTGGGAATCCGTTTTGGTCGAGTCGGTCTTGCTTTCTGGCTGTTGGTCAGGTCGGTCCATTGGGCCAAAGCCGTTTCGGTCACCGCCAAAATCGCCACGAGGCATTCCGCCATCGCGAGGACCCCGACCACCGCGTCCGAAGCCGCGGGTAGCCGCATCAGGCAGTTTGCCGCCAAAAGTATTGAACTTATACACGAAGTACACCATAAAGTAGCTGCCCAGTGTGTTATATTCCACATCGCTGATGGTGTTGGCACTCACTGTGCGGCTCAGGCTGCTCTGCTGCTGCAATATATCGAACATCTTGAGGCGGATGGTGGCGGCATTGCCTTTCAGAAAACTGCGCGACAGCTGGGCATTCCAAATCACCTCATGGTCTTTGAAGGCATCAGCATAGCCCGAATAACCATTGTAGTTGAGGTCGGTGCTCAGGTCAATCTGCCAAGGCAACGTCACATTGGCCGTACCGCCTATCACATAATCGTAGGTCTCACGGTTGGCGTTGGAGGTGAGATTGTTGTGAGCCTTGACATAAGCCAGCGAGGTGTTGAGGGTAAATTCGCAGTTATCCTTGTTGTAAGTGCCAGTCAGTTTTTCTTTCAGCCCCGTATTGTGCGTGGTGCTCTTCTGCTCGGCAAACCGCTGGTCGGTGGCATAGCCCACATTGTTGGCATAGCTGGCCTGCGAAGTGGTGGAGATGGAGAACGGAGATGAACCGATGGGCAGCAGATATGATACAAATCCTGAAGTGTTCCAATTGCCGTCCACATTGGTCATATACGTTTTGCGCGAACCCGTGGTGCTGTTATATTCCACCTTGTCGGTTACGGCATTCAGCGTGTTGCTGAATGAGGCGTTTACTGCCAGATTGCTCTGGTTGCGGGTAATGTAGTTGTTGTAGCGCAGCATCAACCTGTTGGTGTACGAAGGCTCCAGGTCCGGGTTGCCATATTTGATGTTGAGCGGGTTGCTTTGGTCAATAATCTCTTGCAGATACTGAACATCGGGCGCACTGCTTTGTCCGCGGTAACGTACCATCAGCATATTCTTTTTGTTCCAGCGGTAACGTATCATCAGGTTGGGGGCATAGTTCCAGACCGTTTGGCTCAAGTCGCGTCCTGCATTGGGGCCGACAGTGGTGGTGCTGTTGGAAGTCTGTGGAGAGAGATCGAATCCTGCCTTGTACATCAGTTTGGTGTAACGGCCTTGCAGGTTCAGTTCCATTTCGTGGGTGTCGTAAGTGTTGCGTACCTTGCTGCTGAGCGAATCGATGTAGGGGCTGTCGGCAAGGTCCTGGTCATAGATATATGAGCTGCTGAGCGTCTTGCGCTGTTGGTAAGAGTAACGCAATTGGAGCGCGTGGTGGGTGGATATGGGCTCGGTGTACGAGGCTTGCAGACGGTAAGAAAAACTGTTGCTCCCGTTGTCGGTGTATCGGTTGAGGCTGAGCAGACTGTCGGCGGCCTCCATCTCTCCTGCACTGTTGTAGAAGTGGAAAAGGGTGTTGGAGCGGTTGTAGACATCGGAGGCGGCATAGTCGTAACCCGTCTTGGCACTGACCGAGAAATTGCGTCCCTTGTTGTTGAGCCGGCGGACGTACAGCAACAGACCACCCGCGCTCAGATTGTCACCCGAGGTGCTGCCCCATGCCTGTGAGGCATTTGTCTCCAGTAACTGCTGGTTCAGATTGTGCGTTCTCTCGTTGTTGTCAATGGCTGTGTGGCTGTAATTGAAGTTGGGACGGAAGATGAGTGACGACATTGAGTCAGGGTTCCATTCCAGCTGAAAATCGAGAGCCACCTCATTGCGTTTGCGCTGGCTGTTGAGTGTATCACGGTCGTAGGTGGAGCCACTGCTCAAAAAGTTCTCCGATTCCGATTTTTTGCGGGCATCGTTGTCGTTGTAGCCATAGCGCACATTGCCGCCATATTTCAGATTCTTCAGTTGCTTGATGTAGTTGATGCCGCCGATGGCCGAAGTGGTGAGTCCATCGCCAGCTTTTTCGGCGCGTTGCGGACCGCCGCCTTTTTCACCGAAACCCTGACTGTTGATGTCGTTGCCATTGGCGAGAATGGATAAATTCTGGTTCTCGTCAAAGCGGTTGAGCATGGTGCTGAGGTCGAAGTGGAAGGGGGTGCCACCTACGCCAGCCTGCGCGTTGCCAAACCAGCCTTGCATTTTATCCTTCTTTACGGTGAGGTCGAGAACCGACTCCTCTTCGCCATCGTCAATACCAGTCAGGCGGCTCTCGTCGCTCTTTTTGTCATAGGCCTTCACCTTGTCCACCATGTTGGCAGGCAGATTTTTGAGGGCCACTTTAGGGTCGTCGGAGAAGAACTCCTTGCCATTCACCAATATTTTGGTTATCTGTTTGCCGTTTACGGTGATGGTGCCATCGCTGCCGACTTGTGCGCCAGGCAGTTTCTTGATAAGTTCGTCAATGGCGGAGCCTTCAGCCACTTTGAATGATGAGGCATTATATTCTACCGTATCGTTGTTGGTTTTCACAGCGATGGCCTTGGCTTGCACCACGGCGGTTTTCAGCATTTGAGCATCGTTGTGCAGGGCAATGGTGCGTACGTGCATATCGGGCTGTTCGCTGGTGACGGTCAGATTGCGGGTATACTTCTTGTAGCCGAGATATTCTACTTTGATGCTGTAGGTGCCGGGATTAAGGTTGAGCGTGTAGTTGCCCTTGTCATCAGTCAACTGCACATCGGCCAGAGAATCGGTGGAAGTGTAGGCTGCCACATCGGCATAACTCACGGGGGTTCCGTTGTTATAGTCGGTCACGGTACCATTGATGCTGATTTTGGCGGCTTGGGCGCCGAAACTTGTGAGTATGCCGATGGATACGGCAGCCAGTCGCAGCAGTGTCAGAATATGATGATTCATGATGCTTGGTGTATAAAATAGCCCCACTGGGTGTGTTAGTCGCACCCGTGGGGCATTGTTACAATTAGTTTTGTAAAAATACATTTTGTGGCGTCAAGTTGTACATCGCTATATACCAATGTCTTGATAAAATAGACGAACACCTTGTTTCATCGGATAAACTCTGTTTGAGGAGCATTTATCCTGGTCGAAATTTAATGAGGCCGCTCCATTATCTTTGTGGCATTATTCTACCGGGTTGCTGTCATCGTCATAAATCTGGTAGAGAAAATCATTATAGGGGAAGCGGGTGGTGTGTATCTCTTTCACCTTCTGATAGAGTACCTCTTTCAGCTCCTCAATGTTGGTCTTTTCGTGGGCGGAGATAAAGATGCAGTTGTTGTTCATTTTGGCCATCCACGTTTTTTTCAAATCCTCAAGACTATAGTTTTCGCGTTTCATTGGGGTGAGGTCGTCCGCATCCTTCTGCACATAGCTGAAAGCGTCAATCTTGTTGAAAAGATAGATGGTGGGTTTGCTGTTTTTGTCAATCTCGCTCAGCGTTTTTTCCACCACCTGAATTTGTTCCTCAAAGTCGGGGTGGGAGATGTCGATGACATGTATGAGGAGGTCGGCCTCGCGCACCTCGTCGAGTGTGGATTTGAACGACTCAATCAGGTCGTGTGGCAGCTTGCGTATGAATCCCACGGTGTCAGAAAGGAGGAATGGGAGATTCTGGATGGTGACCTTACGGACCGTTGTATCAAGCGTGGCGAATAGTTTGTTTTCGGCAAAGACGTCCGACTTGCTCATCAGATTCATGATGGTCGATTTGCCCACATTGGTATATCCCACCAGAGCCACGCGCACCAGTTTGCCGCGGTTTTTGCGCTGTACCGATTTCTGTTTGTCAATGTCGACCAGCTGTTCCTTCAGCAGCGAAATTTTGTCGAGGATGATACGGCGGTCCGTCTCAATCTGAGTCTCACCTGGTCCACGCATACCGATACCACCTCGCTGGCGCTCCAAGTGGGTCCACATACGCGTCAGTCGTGGCAGCAGGTAGCGATATTGGGCCAGTGCCACCTGCGTCTTGGCGTGGGCGGTCTGTGCACGTTTGGCAAAAATGTCGAGAATGAGGCTGGTTCGGTCCAGAATCTTTACGCCCAAACCCTTTTCAATGTTTTGCAGCTGTTTTGGCGACAACTCATCATCGAAGATGGCCAATCCGATGCGTTGCTCGGGGTCATCGTCCACCGACTTGATGTAGTCGGCAATTTCCTGCAGTTTGCCAGGGCCCACAAAGGTGCCGGGATTGGGATAATCCTGTTTCTGGAAAAACTTTTTTTGAGGATAAGCGCCAGCTGTTTCGCACAGAAAAGCCAGTTCATTGATGTATTCGTTTTCTTTCTCCTCGTTCTGTTCGGGAGTGATGAGGCCGATGAGCACAGCGCGCTCGTTATATATTTCGGTTTTTACTTCTTCTTGTTCTTGCATACGGATGAAAAATTAGTAGGTAGAAAGATAGTGAAAATAAATGAGAATGGGGCAGAGGTGAGGGTTATTATTTGAATTTCCGTTCCAATTCCTCGGCAGGAATGATGGTGATGATGGTTTTGCCGTCGGGGGCAGTGGCATGGCAGGGACAGGCAAACAAGTTGTTGACCAGCGCAGTCATCTCGGCGGGTTGCAGCGGTTTGCCATAGTCGATGGCGGCGGTGCGGGCCAGAGCCATGGCCATCCGTTCCTGCATCTGTTCTTTCAGTTGCATATCCTCTCCTTTGATGGCGGCAATCACTCCCAGTATAAATGGTTTGGCGCTGCGGTCGTCTGCATTGTCGGCGGGCACGCCATTCACCACAAACACATTGGGGCCAAAGGTGGAGATGTCGTATCCGAACTCGGCCAGTTGGTCTTTGGCCTCTTCCAGCACCTTGCTGTCGGCGGGGCTAAGGTCAATCTGTTCGGGATACATCAGTCGTTGCGAGGCGCATTTGTGCTGCCTGATGTTGGTCAGATAACTGTCGAAAAGAATGCGGAAGTGTGCGCGGTGCTGGTCTATGCACATCAGTCCCGACTTGACTGCCGAGATGATGTATCGGTTTTGAAATTGAATGAAATCGCCTCCGGTATGTTCCTCGTCGGTGTCGTCCAGTGGCATTTGTGTCTGTGTGGGGTGTTGCTGGTAATTCCGTTCAGAGCTGAGCACCTCGCCCGTGAGGGTGTCCACCAGTTCGCCGTCGGGCAGATGGATGGGGTGATGTGTAGTGGCTGTTCCGCTGTGGGAGGAATCGTTACCCAAGTGTTTGCACAGGTCTTGCCAGTTGCGTTGGTTGGAACGGCTGGGCGGAGTGGGTACTGAATCAAATGGGTTATAGTCTGGGTCGGTGTGAATGGAGGGGGGAGTGATGTTGTTATGAGGGGTGAGTAGCGAGGGCATATCCACCGCTCCGTTCTGGTCGAAATCGATGGCGTCGGTAGCGTCAAAACGTCCCAAAGCCTCCCTTACTGTAGCCTGCACGATGGGCCAGATGGCCTGCTCATTCTCAAATTTTATTTCCGTCTTGGTGGGGTGAATGTTTACGTCGATGGAGGCGGGGTCCACTTCCATATAGATAAAGTAAATGGGAGCCGTGCCTGGTTGGAGCATACGGTCGTAGGCCTGCATCACTGCCTTGTGGAACCCAGGGTGGCGCATAAAGCGGCCGTTCACAAAAAAATATTGGCGGTCGGTGTTCTGTTTGCGGGCGCTCTCAGGTTTGCCCACAAATCCCTTGATGTTGATAAGCGACGTGTCCGACTGGATGTTGAACAGTTGATTGTCGATGGATTTGCCGAAGATGTGCACGATGCGTTCACGCAGTGATGTGGCGGGCAGCATAAAACAGCGTTCGCCGTTATGTATCAGTTCAAACGAGATGTCGGGATAGACCAGTGCGATGCAGAAGAAACTCTTTTCGATATGGCTGAACTCAGTGGCATACGACTTGAGAAACTTGCGTCGTGCGGGAACATTGAAAAAGAGGTTTTTGATAGCGAAGTTGCTGCCTTGCGGGCAGGCACAGGGCTCTTCGCTCTCGGTGTTACCACCATTGATGACGAGTCTGGAACCCATCTCGGCATCAGCGGTCCGGGTGAGCAACTCCACTTGTGCCACGGCGGCGATAGAGGCCAGCGCCTCGCCACGGAACCCCATGGTATGGAGGGCAAACAGGTCGTTGGCTTGTGTGATTTTGGAGGTGGCGTGCCGCTCAAAGGCCATGCGGGCGTCGGTGGGGCTCATGCCCTTGCCGTCGTCGATAACCTGAATAAGGGTGCGGCCAGCATCCTTGATAATGATTTGTATATTGTGGGCACCCGCGTCGATAGCGTTTTCAACCAGTTCCTTGATGACGGAGGCGGGGCGCTGAACCACTTCGCCTGCGGCTATCTGGTTGGCTACCTCGTCGGGCAGCAAGTGTATGATGTCCATGGAATTGTTTGTATTTTTCAGTTGCTCATCATCCAGATGACCAGAATGACACCCACAGCAATGATGAGGGCCAGACGGGTGGTACGGCTCTGTCGGTCTATATTTTTCGATTTGCGTTGTTCGGTCAGAAATCCGCGGTGCAGCGTGCTGCGGGGTGGCACTGATTTGTCACCACGTTCATTGGCTATCTGCTGGCGTGCGCGCTCACGGCGTTCCTGCATAGCCTCTTTGTCGGGGTCCCAATAGATGGGAATGTGCTCGAATTGTCTTACCTGTGGCTGTTTGAAAAAATTGAAAAACATATTCTTGGGTTATTGGATGGTTGCTTTTATTTGCGGAGCGCAAAGTGTGCCTCCTTGATTTTCTTGTAGAGATTGGAGGCAAAGACGAGGTCTTCCAGTGGCTGGCAGCCCGTCTCGTATATCTCGTCCTTGTTGCCTTGCCACTCCTTCACGCCCTTGTAGATGAAAACGATGTTCTCGCCTATCTCCATCACTGAGTTCATATCGTGCGTGTTGATGACGGTGGTGATGTTATACTCGTGCGTAATCTCCTGGATGAGTCGGTCAATCATGAGCGACGTCTTGGGGTCGAGACCCGAGTTTGGTTCATCGCAGAAGAGGTATTTGGGATTGAGCACAATGGCGCGGGCAATGGCGGCGCGTTTCTGCATACCTCCGCTTATCTCCGAAGGGTAAAGGTCGATGGCACGTGTGAGGTCCACACGCTCAAGACACTCGCGTGCCCGCTGCTGAATTTCGTCCTTTGGAGCTTTGGAAAACATCTCAAGGGGAAACATTACATTCTCGAGCACAGTAAGGGAGTCGAACAGCGCCGAGCCTTGAAACAGCATGCCAATCTCGCGGTGCATGTGCTTCTTCTCGTTGTCCTTCATCTTGGTGATGTCGCGCCCATCGTACAGAATGGAGCCGGCGTCTACTGTGTGTATGCCCACCACGCTTTTCATCAGCACCGTTTTGCCCGAGCCGCTCTGGCCAATAATCAGGTTGGTCTTGCCCGTCTCAAAGTAAGTGCTGACATCATCGAGCACCTTGATGCCATCGTGAAATGATTTGGATATGTGTTGAACTTCAATCATAATTTATAGCAATACTTTGGTTAGCAGCAAGTTGCTCACAAGAATAATGACGCTGCTGTTGACTACCGCCTGTGTGCTGGCATGGCCTACCTCGCGGGCACCCCCTTTGACCGAATAGCCAAAGTAGGAGGAAACCGACGAAATGATGAAGGCGAATACCAGACCCTTGATGATGGAGTAGGTGATGAAGAACGGATTGAACGAATACTGGATACCGTAGACATACTCGTGTAGCGAGATGATGTCAGTGAACTCTGCAATCATGAATCCGCCTACAATGCCCGAAGCGGCACTGATGATGATGAGGCTTGGAATCACCGTAATCATGGCCATTATCTTGGGTAATATGAGGTAATTGGCAGAGTTGACGCCCATGATGTCAAGGGCATCAATCTGTTCTGAAATCTTCATGGATCCAATTTCGGAGGCGATACTCGACCCCACTTTGCCGGCCAGAATCACGCACATCACCGAGGAGGAGAACTCCAGCAGCAGACAGTCGCGCACGGCCAGTCCCGTCACATACTTAGGTAGTAGCGGGTTGCTCATGTTCGACTTTGTCTGGATGGTGATGGCCGCTCCGATGAAGATGGAAATGATGATGTCGATGAGGATGGAATCGATGCCGAGATTGACAATCTCGCGGGTGTATTGCCTGAAGAACATCGACCAGCGGTCGGGCAGTGCGCAGGCACGCTTCATCAGCAAAGTGTATTCTCCAACTCTTGATATTGCACTCATTGTATTGTCTTTATAGTCTAAGCGTTTGGCATCTGCGGGCAGGCTGTGCCATGAGGCCAGCAAGTGAGATGTGTATTACGCAATTTGGCAAAGATAGAAATTTTTTTGGAAGTAGGAGGAAAAAGTGGGGTATATAAGTTGTTCCAATATACTACTATTTTAAGGCAAGCACTTGTTTCAGTATGCTGCGTATGGATTCCAGACCAATGCTGTCGAGGTCAATCTGACTGAGTGGGAAGAAACGGAAATCGTCCACATCGTCGTGAGGGGCAAGCTGTACATCGTGAGGCAGCTGGGCGCGGAATACGGCATCGAGTGTGTGCACGGTGAGGCCACCAAAGGGGTAGCGGTTGGGGCGTGAAGTGAAATAGGTGAGCGCCTCCGTGGGCAGTCGCAGACCCAGCTCCTCGTGCAGTTCGCGACAGAGTGCAATTTCCAATGACTCATCAAACTCGGCGAATCCGCCAGGAAGGTCCCAAGTACCTTTGGCGGGCTCATGTGCGCGGCGTGTCAGCAGCAAACGGCCTTCGGCATCGAACAGCAGGGCAGCTACTGCGGCCGCGGGGTTGATGTAATAGGTGAAGCCGCAGCTGGAGCAGTGTCGGGCTCGCGGTTCGCCTTCCACCATGGCAAAGCAGGTTGAGCCGCAGTGGGGACAAAAATGAAATGCGGATAAGGCGTTGTCTGTCATATTCTTTTAAAAAGTCCTATAGTGCAAATTTCCATAAATTTTCATTTAGAAATCAAAAAAGTTATCAACAATTTGTTTTATCACAAAAAAGAAGTAACTTTGCAACTCGAAACTTCGGAATAAAAAAGAAAAATACATAATAAGATGAAAAGAACATTTCAACCTTCCATCAAGAAGAGAAAGAACAAACACGGATTCCGTGAGAGAATGGAGACCGCTAATGGTCGTAGAGTATTGGCATCTCGCCGCAAACATGGCCGCAAGAAGTTGACTGTATCTGACGAGATTGCAGTTCGTCTGCACGCTCATCGTTAATCGGCGACAGGCCACTAATGAGACAGAGGGGGATTGAAAAATCTCCCTCTTTTTTGTGGGGTAGATATATGAAATGTACGATAAAAGTAATAAAGATGTTTGACAAGGAGACGGAACAAATGATAAAACTGGCTGAGGAACAATACAAGTCAGGAGATGTAACAGTATGCAATACTTGGGATGAGGTGCAAAAGCATTTGGATGAATTATGAAATATAAAATTGTTTTTACCAAAATTGCAGAAGAATCAATATCTAAAGTTAAAAAATCAGATGTATATTCATACAAAAAAATAGAAAAAAGTTGTCGGAACATCCTAAAACGGGTACTGGACACCCAGAACCATTAATAGGAGGAAATGATATTACTTATTC
>CALMUD010000079.1 GCA_937872735.1 uncultured Bacteroidales bacterium | reverse complement strand
AATAATACAAATTTATTCCTTGAAAAAAATCTGAAAGCAAAGGAGTAAAAAATATCGCCAAAAATGTCCTTTTCTTAACTAATAAATCTATATTTACGTTATCAAAAAAAACACCAAACTTATGAAACACGCCGACTGGAACGTAAAAGATTGGATGGACCTGATGCACATCGCCCTAAAGAAGGAAGGGAAAAAGCCCCTCCGCGATATGCGCAAGCTCGTATGGGACAATACGCTGAAAATATTGAGCAAAGGACAATACCAGACTCCCGACAAGGAAGTAACGCTTGACCTCTCCCCAAATATTGCCGAACAGACCATCTACTACGACCACGAGGTGAAAATACCTGCCGACGCACCACGGACAGAACGCACTCTGATAAAAGTGGAACAAGAGGACACCCTCAATGCCACCCGCAAAATGATAGACAATGGACAAAACCCCTGCTTGCTGAACATGGGCAACCGGCACATACCTGGCGGTGACATTTTTGACGGCTGGGGCGCACAAGAGGAAAACCTGATACGACGCAGCGACTATTTCCGCTCCATCTTTACACTGCTCGATGACCCGATAGAAAACCTGAACGCTCTCTGCGAGAAACTTGGCATAACACCATTCGACCTGAAAAGAGACCCTGAGCACTCTTACCCAATGGACGTTGATTTTGGCGGAGTCTATACTCCAGGAGTCACTGTGTTCCGTGGCGATGAGGCCAATGGCTATGTGCTGCTCGACAAGCCCTACAAGGTTGACATCGTGGCCGTGGCTTCGCTCAACAAGCCTTCACTGATATTGGACCAACTGGACCCAGACCTGATTGATACCGCGAAAAATAAAATAAGGACCATCTTCCGCATCGCCTATCTGAACGGACACCGCAACATGGTGCTCTCGGCTTTTGGATGCGGCTCCTTTCAGAACCCTCCCACCCAAACGGCCCTGCTCTTTAAAAACGTATTGGAAGAAGAGGAATTTCACAACCGTTTCGAAGAAATTGTGTTCGCCATTCTTGAACGGTACGACCTTGATTTCGGCAAGGGCAATTACTCCATATTTCACAACATTCTGGACAACAATGCCACAGAATAACAATCTTTTGTTGTAAATTTGCGCAAAATCAAGTAAAGCACATTACAGGAAAATGAAGAAAATATTATTCGCCATCATTGCCTTGCTGCTATGCAATGCAGGTTGGGCACAGAAGGCGCTGACTGCCAAAGAAGCAGCCTCCGTAGAAACTGAGATAAAAGCCGCAGCCGCAAAAGTAAATACCATCGAGAGCAATTTCAGCCAAGTGAAACATGTGGGAGGAATGACGCGTGACCTCTCCTCTACAGGCATATTCCGCTATAAAAAAAGCAACCGGGTCCGATTCGACTACACGCTGCCCTTCAAATACCAACTGGTGGTGAACGGCAACAAGGTGAAAATGAGCAGCAACGGCAAAAGCAAGGTTTACAACGCATCGGCCAACCCCGCAATGAGCGAGGCTGCCTCCATGCTCAGCGCCTGCATGACGGGCGACCTGCAAACACTGAAAACGAAATACAATCTGGCCTACTACCAGTCGAACAACGAATACGAAATAAGGGTAACCCCTAAAACTGCCAATGCCATGATGCAGAGCATCACCTTGCACATGCGCAAGACCGACAAGATGCTTACCCGCATGAGAATCATGGAAAAAACGAAACCAGGCAAAAAGGAAAGCGACTACACTGAATATAAATTCACCAACGAAAAACAGAATTCCGCTTTGGCAGATGCGCTTTTCGCAATAAACTAATAAACTAAATCCCCCGCCACACCATCATGAAAAGGAAGACAGGATTGATTTTATGCACCCTCGTGACCCTGCTGAGTGGATGTACGCCTGACTTGTTCAAGGGAATGGAATCGACTGGCAAACAATCGGCCACTATCGATAATCTGCACCCTTACTACTCCACCACTGGGCAGACCACCCTCTACTCCATAGAGATGAATGTAAGAGGCAATACCATGAATGGGGTCCTATCAGTTCTGCCTGAGCCTGATGGTTCTGTGAGAACAGCTTTTACCACTGTTTTCGGCTTTACCCTTTTCGACTTAAATATTGGCAAAGACTCCATGCAGGTATACGAATGTCTGCCACAAATGAAGTCTAAATTGCTGCGCAAAATGCTGGAAAAGGACCTCAGAATCCTTTTTTTCAAGAACATCAGCTCTTCTTTTCTGGCCAAAACTTACAAACTGACTTACAACAACGGCAGCAGCACCATCATGAGCGAGAAGGATGCTGTGATTTTGTCGAAGGGCTACTATATCAAGAATAATTACGGGAAATTCCAATACAAAACGGATGAGGTGGAACAACACATCTCTCAAATTCACAGCAAGGGCAAGATACTGCAGGCAGATTTCACCTACACCTATGCCGAAGGCAGCGACATCCCTACCAAAATAAAAATCAATCACCCCGTGATGAAGGCCTCGCTACAACTGGAGCAAATGGCCCAACCTGACAGCGAGAAGGAGAGCCGCGACGAGATACCCGAAGACTCCACTTACATACCTGAAGGCGAATAAGCATGGACATCAGAGCGGAGCTGAAACTACTCAAATGCGGTATTCTGATACCCACTTACAACAATGCTGACACCGTGACTGAGGTGGCACGACAAGCTCTGCGCTACACTGATGAGGTATATGTGGTGGACGATGGCTCAACCGACTTGACTCAAGAAAAACTGAAGGAGCTGCCTACTCTGCATCGGGTGGATTACAGCCCCAATGCAGGCAAGGGAACGGCCCTGAAACGTGGTATGAAAGCCATGACAGAAAATGGGCTCTGCTATGCCATCAGCGTGGACGCCGATGGGCAACACTCACTGGAAGACCTACCACTGTTAGTGGAACAATGCAGGCTGCATCCGGGCGCTCTGATTGCAGGAACCCGAAATATCGGCAATCAGCAGGGGATGCCTGGCAAAAACAGTTTTGCCAACAAATTTTCCAACTTCTGGTTCAAGATAGAAACGGGAATGAATTTTCCCGATACTCAATGTGGTTTTCGCCTTTACCCAATCACCGAACTGCAAAAGCACCACTACTTCAGCACTAAATATGAATTTGAGCTGGAGGTTCTGGTCCGCTCGGTGTGGAATGGCATAGAACTGAGAGCTCAGCCCGTACACGTCTATTATCCCCCCGAAGAGGAAAGGGTAACTCACTTCCGGCCATTCCGCGATTTCAGCCGCATCAGCGTGCTCAATACCATATTGGTGATTATTGCACTGCTCTACATTAAGCCTCGCGACTTCATCAGACAACTGACGTGGGCCAACATCAAAAAATTCATCAATGACAACCTCACCCATGCCCGACAAAACAACGCCAATCTGGCAGTCTCTATCGGGATGGGGATTCTGTTTGGTATTCTACCGATATGGGGATTCCAGATTGTGACACTGCTGTTGCTGGCTCAACTGCTAAAACTGAACAAATACATTGCAGTGGCTTTCTCCAACATCAGCCTGCCTCCCATGATTCCATTCATCATATACGGCAGCTACAAGACGGGAGGTCTATTGCTGGGCAGCAGCTACGAACCCGACCTTGCCACCGTCAACCTTAAAACCATAGCCCACGCCTCAGCCCAATACTTCGTGGGAGCAACAGTTCTGGCCATAGTCTGCGGACTGATAGCAGGGCTGATAGCTTACACACTGTTCCGATTGACAGGCAGAAACAGACAAACAAAGAATTAAAAAGCAGGTGGAATGTTACCACCGGCCATAGGGTCAGACGGGTCAGACGGCGGTGTGGCAACGGGTGCCGCCGTACCCGCTGATACAAAGTCCTCTCCGTTATTAGAACCGTCCACCGCGGTGGAGTCCAATTCAACCTTACCCACACCCTCATCCATATTTGAGAATTTGGCCAACTCGGCACGGAAGCGCAAGCGCACATCACCCGTTGCGCCATTTCGGTGCTTTGCTATGATTATCTCGGCAATGCCATGCAAATCGTTGCCCGCGGCATCTTCTGTTATCTTATAATATTCAGGACGATGGATAAACAGCACCATATCGGCATCCTGCTCTATGGCACCAGACTCACGCAAGTCGGCCAGCTGCGGACGCTTGTCCTCTCCCACACGGCCTTCCACACCACGATTGAGCTGCGACAGAGCTATGATAGGTATGCAGAGTTCCTTGGACAACTGCTTTAGCGAACGGGATATCATACTCACTTCCTGCTCACGGCTTCCAAAATTCATTCCACTGGCATTCATCAACTGCAAATAGTCGATGATGATGCAGCGGACCTTGTGCTCCTTTACCAGTCTGCGGGCTTTGGTATTGAACTCAAAGACCGACAGACTGGGGGTATCATCCAGATAAATAGGCTTGTCAAACAAATCTTTCGTACGGGCATTCAGCTGGTCCCATTCATACGATTCCAACTTTCCGTTCTTGATTTTTTCTCCTGGCAACTCACTCACATTCACCAACAGACGGTTTACCAACTGCAGGTTCGACATTTCGAGGGAGAACATCGCCACAGGATAACCCCTATCCGCCATATTTTTCGCCATTGACAGCACAAAGGCCGTCTTACCCATGGCTGGACGGGCCGCTATGATGATAAGGTCGGAATTTTGCCAGCCACTCGTTATCTTATCCAATTCATTGAAGCCACTAGGCACACCACTCAAGCCCTCACGATTGGCAGCCGACTCCACCTGCTTCAGGGCCTCTTCTATCAATGGATTTATCTGCGTGTAGTCTTTTTTAAGATTCTGCTGTGATATTTCAAACAATTTGCCTTCGGCCTCCTGCATTACCTCTTCCACTTCACGGCCCTCATCAAAGGCGTTTTTCTCCACATTAGTGGCAAAACTGATAAGCTGACGCGACAGATATTTCTGGGACAGAATTTTGGCATGCCACACCACATTGGCAGATGAACTGACTTTGGAGGTGAGCTGTGCCACATAAAAATTGCCACCCGCATCCTCAAGCGTACCCTCCTTGCGCAGCTGCTCCGTAACCGTCATCAGGTCTATAGGCTCCTGTTTGGAAGCCAGATTGGCAATAGCCGTATATATGAGCCGATTGGACATCTTGTAAAAACAATCCGGTTTCAGAAAATCGCTGACTGAGCCAAAAGCATTGCTTTCCAGCATCAGGGCGCCCAGAACCGCCTCTTCCAAGGGCACATCATTGGGCGGCATCTTTCCATATTCAGTAGCTACCACATCATTAGGCGATATTTCATTGCTCTTCTTGGAAGTGAATTTTCTCTTTGTTTTTACGTCTTCGGGCATATCAGTATTTTTTTTGCGCTACAAAATTACAACTCTTTTGTCGAAGAGTTGCTTAAATAACCTTTTTGTTATCACCACGCTATCAACAGGAAATGAACAACAAAAAACCCTAAGTAACTTACATTACTTAGGGTCTGCGGTGCGGACGGGACTCGAACCCGTGACCTCCTGCGTGACAGGCAGGCATTCTAACCAGCTGAACTACCGCACCAAAATCTTTATTTCAGCAATCTTGTCGCCTTAATTGCGGTGCAAAGATACGCATTTTTTATTACGTTCCAAATAGAATAGGAATAAAAATGACTCAAATTGTCATTTTTTTATTATTTCTTCCAAATGGGTCCCTTCTGCATTCACAGTCAAACGGACCTGGGCTCCCTCTATCAACGGAAAATTATGATTGACATGGCCAACGGGAAAGTCGAAACTGACGGGCACTGCATAATCCTGCATCACCGCAAGAATGATTTCCTCCACACTCTGCCCAAACTCTGGATCTGGGTCTATATCTGTAAACTGCCCCACCACCAGTCCGGCTATGCGGCCAAGCATACCACTGAGTTTCAGATTGTGCATCATGCGGTCAATGTGGTAAAGACGTTCCGATAGGTCCTCAATAAAGAGAATGGCCCCATCGGCGGGCAATGCGAACGGAGTGGCCTGCAACGAATAGATAAGCGAGAGATTTCCTCCTATAAGTGGTCCGCAGGCTTCGCCTTGACGGTTATATTGGTTATAGGGCACCTTATAATCCATGTGATGAATACCAAACAACACATCGTGCATAGCGTGTATCACGCTCTTCTGCGAATGGGAGTGGGCCAAAGCTTTGGCCATTGGCGCGTGCAGCGAACAGCAACCGGAATGCACAAAGGCAGAGTGCAGGGCTGTGACATCGCTGAACCCTATCATCCACTTGGGCTGCCGCTGCAAGGCTGCAAGATTCAGACGGTCAACAAACCGCAATGCCCCGTAACCGCCACGGCTGCACAGAATGGCCGAGGTATCGGCATCGTCAATGGCCTGCTGAAAATCGGACAGACGTTCCTCGTCAGTTCCTGCAAAGTGGCCGCTATGCGCCAATGCGTGCTGAGCCACCTCGGTACGCAGTCCCCACTGTTGCAAGGTACGCACCGCACCATCTATCAGGGCAGGGTCGAGCAATGCACTCGAGGGCGAAACTATTGTGACCTTGTCACCCTCTTTGAGATATGGAGGCTGAAGCGTATTCATTGGTTGTATCTGTTATAATTTTGTTCTATCGACTTTTGCATCAAATCCAGTTGGTCACTTGCGGAGTTCAGACCTTTTATCATCTGGTCCACACCCACACTCATAGTGTCAGAAATGGAATTGACAATTTCCAGTTTTTCGGTTATATCGGGTATTTCACCTCTTATTTTGGCAATCTCGGTGTTGAGCCACTGACGCGAACGATGTGGTTTGTAGCCGTTATTGAAGTAGTTGACCAAAAAGTTGAGTCTGGTCACCAGACCATTCATCCTGTCGTTCTGTTTATTATACAAACATACTTGATAATTATACTGCACGCGTTTTATCTCCTGCTGTATCCAATCGTTGGCAAATCCGTTATCACGCATACGTCTCAGTTCACCTTCCAGACGGGCAATGGAGTCCTGACGGTTGTAGGCCCAGAGAGAATCACGCCAGCTGCGATACACTGGCACCGGGCGGTCTTTGCCAGGATTGTCTATCTCGTCGTAATACTTGGGATAATTGAGGAACTGGAACAAAGGGTCCTCTGGCACATGGGTAAGTATCATCTTTTCAGGGGCCACCATAAAGAATTGGTCATCGAGTCTGGACACATATTGCTGATTATTGAGCATATAGCCGCCACCCCATGTCGGGTCAAATATATAGGGTTTGCCATCGATAATGCAAGCGCACCACTCATGCCCGTCATCCCTTATATTGTCGAATGTAACGATATAACCTGACACCGCATAGGTCTCAATATGCATACGGCGGGCCACAGCGGCAAAAAGTTGTGCGAAATTGGCACAGACCCCCCTTCTGTTTTGCAAGGTCCAAAGGGCCAAATCATCCTCCTTGGGCATCCGCATCTGCTGGTCGCGGGCCGACATATCATACCTGATATGGGTGGCCACCCAGCTATACAGTCCCCACAGACGCGTGTCGGGCTTGTGATAGCGGTGGCTGATACATTGCGCCATCAACGACAGAGATGTGAGACTGTCGGCTGGCAACTCCACCATGATGCGGCGGTCTATCTGCTCTGCCTTGCCTGCCATAGACAACACAACCGATAAAAAGACAACGATCCAGTATTTTTTCATTTGTTATAGTTATTCTTTTCCCTCTGGCTACTTACGCACAAAACGTCCCACAAACGGGATTGCCCGTAATGGCAAATCACGTTTGAACACCAGAGCCAAATAAGCGATAAACATCACCGTATTTTGTAGATATTTGAGCATACCCACACATGGCGAGAATTTGGAAACAGCAAACATTCCCATTGCCAAAAAGAAATAAAGACCAATCGTCTTCAAATCATAATCGATAGGATAATATTTCTGTCCAAGGAAATAAGAAGTGAGCATAATGACAAAGAAGCAGACCAGCGAAGCTCCGGCCGAGGCCCAATACCCGATGACCGGAACAAAAGCCACGTTGATGGCCACCGTGATGCAGAGACCTATGATGGAGAACACCGCTCCGAAGTAGGTTTTGTCGGTAAGCTTGTACCACAACGACAAGTTGAAATAAATGCCTTGGAACACGTAGGAAACCAGAATGATGGGCACCACTTTCAGTCCTTCCCAATAATTCCGCTGAATAACGTGTTTGAGCACGTCCAGATAGAATACCATTCCCAAAAAGATGAGCAAAGAGAATATGACAAAGAACTTCATAGCATCGGCATATTGCTGTTTTTTGTCGCTGCTGTTCTTGTTCTGGGCAAAAACGAACGGTTCATAAGCATAGCGGAAGGCTTGGGTGAACATCATCATCACCATGGCCACTTTGAAGCAGGCTCCATAAATACCCAACTGTGCCTTGGCGTCAGTCCATGTATGTACATCGCTGACATAGAGGAATGGAAATATGATTTTATCGAGCGTCTGATTCATGATGCCTGCCACTCCCAATATGAGCAAGGGCAACGAGTAACTAAGCACCTTTTTGAGCAACGGCACATCAATATGGAAATGAGCCACCCGCAATTCGGGCGAGAGCATTACCACTTTTGACAAAGTAGATATGAGATTGGCCACAAAAATATAGCCCACACTGTAATTCGGGTCGAAGAACCAGGAAACAGTAGCTGGTGCAACCTTGTTGAGCCAAGGGCATATAATGAGGAAAAACACATTGAAAAATATGTTGACAAAAATCATGACCAAGTTGACCATAGCAAACTTGACCGATCTATTCTTGTAACGGAGATAGGCCATAGGAATACAGCAGAAAGCATCTATAGCCACCGTGATGCACATGATAGCCACATAGTCGCCATGGGCCCCATAGTTGAGGGCTCCGGCCACAGCAGGAGAAAGGGCCGTTGCCACGCTGGCAAAAATGACGGAGGAGAGGCCCACACACAACAATACTGAACTATACACATTCACTGGGTCCTGGTCGGTCTTGTTGACGTAACGGAAAAATCCCGTCTCCATTCCATAGGTCAGGAGCACAAGCAACAAGGCCACCCACGCATATACATTGGTGTAGATTCCATATTCGGCAGAGTTGGCCAGCACATATGTGTACATAGGCGCAAGGCACCAGTTCAAAAATCTACCTAAGATGCTGCTAACGCCGTATATCGCGGTCTGCTTAGCCAAATTCTTCATTTCTGCCATTCTGTTCGATATTTGTCTTTTTTTCGCCTGCAAAGGTACAAAAAAGAGGAACGATAAAGTAATGAATATCCGATTAAATAGTGGCTCCCTTTTAAGGAAAATATGGAAACAGACAGAGACAAAAAAAGGAGACACGAAGCCTCCTTTTTTTACTTTTTCAGAATAAACTAAATTAGCCCAGCAATTTAGCGCCAGCCTTGAACTTAGCGATCTTCTTTGCAGGGATCTGAATCTTAGCCTTGGTGCGTGGGTTGATTCCCTCACGAGCAGCTCTCTCTGAAACTGAGAATGTACCAAAACCTACCAATGCGAGTTTGTCGCCCTTCTTCAGGACGTCCTCAACTGCCTTGATAAAACCATTAAGAGCCTTCTCGCTGTCTGTCTTTGTCAGACCAGACTCTTTTGCAATAGCGTCTACTAATTCTGTCTTGTTCATAAATAAATAAATTGATTTGACTTTTCAATTACACTATATAAGATTGCAGCAAATATACAGCAACGTAGTGATTTTGCAAACATTTTTACCTTTTTTTTCTGTTTTTTCTATCATAAAAGTATGTTTTCTTTGCAGATTGACACTATTGCTTTACTATTAAGGGTATGCCGCATCTATATTCAGCCAAAATTATGTATTTTTGTGGAATAAAAAAAATTTCAAGGTGATGAATCAAGGCAGAAACTCTTTTTTCGACAACATACCTCCTGTGGTTAAGAATCTACTCATACTCAACATGCTGATATGGCTGTTGTGTATCACCAATCTGAAGTATCATCTATTAGGCAGTTTCGACATTTACGACACTTTGTCGCTTCACTATTGGGAGTCGAAAGATTTTTTGCCCATTCAGTTGTTTTCCTATATGTTTCTGCACGATTTTTCCAGTTTTTGGCATGTACTTTTCAATATGTTCAACCTATATATGTTCGGCTGCATCATGGAGCATTACTGGGGCTCCAAAAGGTTTCTGATATTCTATGTGGTATGTGGCGTAGGTGCGGCCTTGACTCAGGAAGCCGTATGGAGCTTACAGTTCTTCGACATGGATACACCATCTCTCATTGCCAAATACCGCCCCGACCTGATAAACGAAATGATAAGCAATGGACATTTGGTCCACAGCTTCACGTCTGCCGATGGATACGTCATCAATTCGGTCAGTGAACTGCGCAGCATCCTGCTTAATACATACACTACAATAGGTGCCTCTGGCGCCATTTTTGGCGTGATGCTGGCTTTCGGCATGACTTTCCCCAACATGCCGCTGTTCTTCATGTTCATCCCTATTCCCGTCAAAGCAAAATACATGATTGGCTTTTTCGCCTTGGCTGAAATATTTTTTGGAGTAACAGGCAGAATGGATAATGTGGCCCACTTTGCCCACTTGGGAGGAATGCTGTTCGGCATTTTGCTAATTCTGAAATGGAGACACGACAAAGGGAACAATGATTTTTCTTCCAATTTCTGATTCTTTCCCGTTTTTCTTCTTTATATTTATAGTATGTCAACAAAAGACGAGATATTACAAACATTCAGAGAAGGCTCTCTGCTGACCAAGATAATAATGATAAACAGTGCCATATTCATAGTGGTGGCACTGCTCAATCTGGTTTTCTGGCTTTTCAACAGCAATCTGTCCATAGCCCACTATCTGCAATTGCCCGCTTCTCCCTCGGTTCTGCTGATGCAGCCATGGAGCATTCTCTCTTTTATGTTTTTACACGAAAACTTTGTCCACTTTATCATCAACATCCTTATTCTCTATTGGTTTGGTACGCTGTTCATGCAGTTCTTTTCGCAACGTGACCTGGTGAATGTGTATCTGATGGGGGGACTGATGGGGGGAATCACCTATATGGCGGCTTACGCCATATTCCCTGCCTTGCAACCACAGGCGGCTGGAGCCATGCTAGAGGGCGCCTCGGCCTCCATCATAGCGCTGATTGTCGGAGCCGCCACTGCCCGCCCCAATTACAGTATCAGAATGATGTTTATCGGCGATGTCAAACTGAAATGGATAGCCATTGGTGCCATACTTATCAGCCTGCTGAATGTGAATTCTGAAAATCCTGGCGGAAACATATCCCATCTGGGCGGTGCCCTGATTGGATATCTGTTCGCCCATTTCTACGGGAAAGGGACCAACATAGCCGGATGGATAGGAAAGGCGCTGGATGGGCTGTCCAACCTGTTCAACAGAAAGCCTAAATGGCGCATGGTATACAATCAGAACGATAAAAACAATGCCGAGGATGTGGATATGGCCTATAATGCCCGAAAAAAAGCCGAAGAGGATGACATTGATGCCATATTGGACAAGATAAAAGCAGGGGGTTATAATTCATTGTCAAATGATGAAAAACGAAGACTCTTCGAAGCCAGTAAAAAGTAGATTCCGGCAAATTATCAGCAAAGTGGTCAACTACCCTATGCTGATTGCAACGGTCTTGACAGCTTTGTGTATGCTGCTGGCTGCCACCACCCGTTTTGTCCCGCCTTCCACTTCCATGCTCATCACTTTTATGGGAATGGGCTTCCCTCTGTTGCTTTTGATGTCGGTAATATTTGCCGCTTACTGGATTATAAAACTGCGCTGGTATGCACTTATCCCTATTATCACCATGATTCTGTGTAATGATGAGGTTTGTGACACGGTGGCCCCCCACTTCCTTTATAACGGAGAAAAGGCTGCCGCGACGTTAGATAAGAGCAAAAGTCTGAAAGTGCTAAGCTACAACGTGCGGCTATTCAACTTTTACGACAAAAACACACCCGTGCTCGACTACATCAACCATAGCGGAGCCGATGTGGTCTGCCTGCAGGAATTCGGATACTACGACGGCTCAAAAAGCAAATTTTTACGCCGACAAAAAATCATTGACGCCCTGCAAGACAATTATCCTTATTTTCACATATCCCAATCCCAACTTCAGATGCACGGAACTTACGGTATCGCCACTTTCTCAAAATACCCCATTTCCGAACGAAAGGAACTGGAGATAAAAAGCAGGTACAAATCGGCTATGTACACCGACATTAAAGTAAAGAACAAGACTATAAGGGTGTATAATGTGCACCTTGAATCCAATAAACTGTCGACCCACGACAAACAGATGGTCAATAATTTTGCTTCGTCGTCGGGCAGCATGAACCAAAAGGTGGGGCTGATATCTGACAAACTGTCGGAGGCCTACAAGATGCGCGAGCAACAGGCTGATGCCATTGGTGCCAACATTGAGCAATGCAAAAAGGCCATCATATTGTGTGGCGACCTTAACGATGTGCCGGTGTCATACGTCTACAACACGCTGAAGGGCAGCAAACTGAGTGACTCGTTCAGTGAGGTGTCAAGCGGATATGGATATACTTACAACGAGAATTTCTTTTACTTCCGTATTGACCACATCATGCACAATGAGCAACTGGATGCTGTGGATTTCAGAATCAGGAAAAAGGTGAAATACTCGGATCACTACCCTATTGTGGTACGGCTGAAATGGACCGATACCATGACTGACGAGAGCCAGGATTGAGTCACTTGGGCTGCTCCATGTTTGGGGCACACGCCTAAATTGAGTATCTTTGCCGATAGATAGCAATAAACGTATATACATTTTGAAAATGGATAACAGCATAAAAGTCACATTCCCCAACAGCGAGAAGGTTTACCTGCATGGCAAACAGAATCCCGATGTGAAGGTGGGAATGCGCAAGGTGACGTTGACTCCCACGGTTGATATTGTTAATGGGGAAAAGAAGGTAACTCCCAATGCTCCTGTCTACATCTATGATACCAGCGGCCCTTATGGCGATGCCAATATGCAGATTGACTTGAAGAAAGGACTGCCTCGATTGCGTGAACAATGGATTACCAACCGCGGCGATGTGGAACGGCTTCCAGAAATATCTTCGAAGTACGGCCGTCAACGGCGCGACGACCATAACCTCGACAGCCTGCGGTTCGACCATATAGCACTGCCTTTCCGCGCAAAACCAGGAAAACAGATTTCCCAGATGTTTTACGCCAAACAAGGCATCGTCACTCCCGAAATGGAATATGTGGCCATCCGTGAGAACATGAACTGCGCCGAACTGGGCATTACTACGGACATCACCCCCGAACTGGTCCGCGACGAGATTGCCGCTGGCCGTGCTGTCCTGCCTGCCAACATCAATCATCCCGAGGCCGAACCTATGATTATAGGACGACGTTTTTTGGTGAAAATCAACACAAATATCGGAAACTCAGCCACCTCGTCCAGCATTGACGAAGAAGTGGAAAAAGCGGTATGGAGCTGCAAATGGGGAGGCGACACGCTGATGGACCTTTCAACTGGTGCCAACATTCATGAAACCCGTGAGTGGATTATACGCAACTGTCCAGTTCCTGTGGGAACTGTCCCTATCTACCAGGCCATGGAAAAGGTGAATGGCGAGGCCTCCAAACTGGATTGGGAGGTTTACAAGGATACGCTGATTGAGCAATGTGAACAAGGCGTTGACTATTTTACCATCCATGCCGGCATCCGCTTGAAAAATGTGCATCTGGCCGACTCCCGTCTGTGCAAAATAGTGTCTCGCGGAGGTTCTATCATGAGCAAATGGTGTCTGTCGCACAACAAAGAGAGTTTCTTATACGACCATTTTGATGATATTTGTGACATTCTGGCTAAATATGATGTGGCCATATCGCTGGGCGATGGTCTGCGCCCCGGTTGCACTGCCGATGCCAGCGACGCGGCCCAATATGCCGAGCTGGACACCATGGGTGAGCTGGTAGAGCACGCCTGGAATAGAAATGTTCAGGCTTTCATTGAGGGACCTGGTCATGTGCCTATGCAGAAAATAAGAGACAATATGGAGCACCAGATTCGGGCTTGCCATGATGCGCCATTCTACACGCTGGGTCCTTTGGTGACCGACATTGCGCCAGGCTACGACCATATAACCAGTGCCATAGGTGCCGCCCAGATTGGCTGGATGGGCACTGCCATGCTGTGCTACGTCACCCCTAAGGAGCATCTGGCACTGCCTAACAAAGAGGATGTGCGCGCTGGTGTAGTGGCCTACAAGATTGCGGCTCACGCCGCCGACTTGGCCAAGGGACATCCTGGTGCCTGCATCCGCGACAATGCGCTGAGCAAGGCCCGGTACGACTTCAGATGGCGTGACCAGTTCAATCTCAGTCTCGATCCGGAAAGAGCCCTCGAATACTTTAAGGCTGGCGGACACACTGATGGTGAATATTGCACCATGTGTGGTCCTAACTTCTGCGCCGCCCGTATTTCTCACGACTTGGCAAACTGTGGCAACAAATAATCTTTTTAAAGAAAAGATAACGGAAAACTTTGCTTGCTCTTTAAAAAAGATTGTGCTATCTTTGCACCGATTTTATTAACAACAACAAAATATTATGTATTTAACTTCTGAAAAGAAAGCTGAGATCTTCGGCAAGTACGGAAAGTCCAATACCGATACTGGTTCTTGCGAGAGCCAGATAGCGTTATTCTCATACCGTATTGCCCACATGACCGAGCACATGCAGGCCAACCACAAAGATCATACAACTCAACGTTCCCTGAAAATCTTAGTTGGTAAACGTCGTCGCTTACTCGACTATTTGAAGGACAACGACATCGAAAGATATCGTAACATCGTCAAGGAACTGAATCTGCGTAAGTAATATCTTACCTGATTACACACAAACAAGGGCTGCACCATTTGGTGCAGCCCTTGTTTTTTTCTTGTTGGCAGATAACCGCCATCTCAGATGCCGGCTTTTAATTTTAGTGCCAGGCTTTCAGAGAATAGTTTGACTCCACCCGCTTCTCCAAATTGTCGGGTAAGGAGGCAAAGAAGTCAAACCCCGTCAGTTTTTCCACATCGTCTACCGACATGGCTGCATCCTTCATGGGCTGGTCGTCATTGCTATTGTTCATCACAAACCCTATGGCTTTCTCCTTGCCTTTCTGCAATGACAGCACTACCTTGAAAAAGGCATCTGGCACTGCTATCTGATGGTATTGACCGATATAATTATACTTTTTTGTGCGGAATATAGGGCCACATGCCACATAGACCGAACCTTCCTGCTTGGCCCAGCGACGGCAGGCTTTCTCCACCCGTTCCCAACTGTGGGCATTCAGATTGTGCAACTGGGGGCACATATTCGACATATAGAAGCACTCGGTCATAGCCTGTGCGCTGAATTTCATATCGGCAGCCGGAGCCATGTGTCCTCGGTCATAACCCGAATGAGAATAATCCTTGCTGATAACCTGGTAGGGCTCACTGATGTCAGGGTCCGGTTCAAAATCATTACTGCGCTGGTAATCGCCATTGGTTTCCACATTGGTCAGCTGCCAAGCCACCCAAAAAGGCTCGCAGGTCTTTTTGTTATACAACAGTGTAAAATTGGCATGGCGCACCAACTGCGAATTTGGGCGTACACCATGAGGTATTTCCACCCCCTTGGGCACTGCCGTCTGTTCCTGCTTCTCTGTTTCTTGCTTTTTATCCTCTTTTTTGCCAGCAGATTTGTCTTCATCCGGCATGGATGCGAAGGAAGAGGTATCTACAACAGATTCACTAACCAACATTGAGGTGTCAAGCACCGGAGTCGAATCTTTCTGCCCGCCTATCGACTTCTGAATAAAGAAGAAGGCTGCAGCGGCAATCGCCATTACAATAAGAAATTTTTTCATATCACCTTTATTGTTTGTTTTATATAGGAACTAAGATACAAAAAAGCACGGACAATGTGAATTGTCCGCGCTTCTATTTCGTAACAAATTCTTATTTCTTTCCCGTGTAAGTTACAGAATAGGTTTTATTCATGACAACCGTCGATACGGTAAACTGAAGTTCCCCATTATTCCAATTTCCATCGGAGAGTGTGAAAATCAATGGCAATTTCATTTGCATATAATTCAAACTCGAATTTGCTGTTCCTGAAAAAGAATATCCATGACCATTAGAGAACAACGACATTGCAGAAAAACGGACCGGATTTGTAACAAACGTACCCATCGAAGTTGGTATGTAACACGAATCCAAATCTATAGTCAACGTTCCATCGTTTTCCAAAGACACTTTGGCCGTCTTTGGCAGGGGGCTTTCGCCCGTAAAAGTAAAAATGCCCGAATAGGTACCCTCTATTGAATCCTGCAAAGCTTTTGACGGATTGTTCACTACCGAGCCTCCTTTACCCGCAGAATCCTGTTTTGCCGTATCTACCGGAATAGTATCTGTTACCATCGACTTATCAGTACTGAAAAACAATGTGTCAGGAAGATCAGCAGAGGTAACCTCCAAATAAAGTTTTGTGCCTAACTGATAACCTGTCAGATTTGCCACCATCGGACCGCCTAGTACCTCTACACTCTCTTTTGACGCCGTCAGCCAAGTTGTATCACCAGACTGATGAATGTTGACATCATCAAAGGTCGGTGCTATGGACGCTATTCCCGTATTCAGACTTATCTGAATGGTGCCGTCCCCTCTTTTGCTCAGAGTCGCTACCGCACTATCCACTACAAATTTCTGATATTTTGAAACTCCCGTATAGGAATAACTTTCTATTGTTGTATCCTTATTGTTATTTGCAGAGTCCGATGATTTGCTGGGATTGCCGCTATCTTCATCATCACTGCTACAAGCAGGAATGCTGGCGAACACCACCAGGAAAAGAATAGATAGGAGCGCAAAAATGTATTTTTTCATCTTTTTTATCCATTTGTGAAAGCAATGCAAATTTAAATAAAAAATTGCAAATTCAGATTGTATGCATTAATAAATATTTCATAATTTATTGATATTGACGAAATAAAGCTACGAAAAGACCATTATGGTATACAAAAAAGAAGAGCCACCCCCTTGCGGAGGAAGCTCTCTTTACCAATAGGAAATAGAATCGGATACCTAATTACTTAGTTGCCTTTTTAGCAGCTGGCTTTTCTGCGGGTTTAGCAGCTGGCTTTGCAGCTTTCTTGTCACCCTTCTTGCAAGTCTTTGCTGGTTTAGCAGCATCTTTCTTGGTTGTTGCTGTTGTCTGTGCTGACTTGTTTGCAGTTGTTGCTGCAGCATTTGCTGCGATAGGAGCCAATACTAATGCAGCCATCATTGAGGCTACGATCATTAATTTCTTCATGTTCTTTAATTTTTTAAACCTTTAGTTATCTTTTCGTTTTCTCTTATTTCTTTTGACACTTCAAAGATAGCCACTTGATACGCTCCTTGAAGTTAGAAATCCGTTAGAAAATAATTAGAAAGGTATTAAGAAAATACAGTTTGTTTCTCATTCAAAAAAACAAGAGGAACCCCGATTTCGGAATTCCTCTTGCTGTTGTTAGAAAAAAATAGGAACCTATACCTTACTCGGCTGCCTTGTCAGCTTTCTTAGCTGCTTTCTTGCTAGCCTTTTTGCAA
>CALMUD010000078.1 GCA_937872735.1 uncultured Bacteroidales bacterium | reverse complement strand
CAAACCTCGAAGAGGTTCCCTAATAATTAGCCCCAGGTTGGCCGTCAGGCCCACCTGGGGTTAAATGGTTAATTGTTAATTGTTTCGTCACCTCGGAGAGGTTTTTTCACTCGCACTATCACCTAAAGAAGAAAAAAAACGTCCTCCACCTCATCTTTCAAATTTCAAAAATGCACTTGCCGTAGTTGCCATATAGGTACCCTTTGGCAACGTTTCCAGACTAATAACCGCATCAGCCGACTGCATCACCACCTTCCCATTGGCATCATAAATAATCACCTTTTCACAGCCTTCGTTCAGCAGTTCGGTTTCCTCCACCTTCAGACTGTCCTCTTTTTCGGGAGTCAGCTCATCTGGAAAATCAACCCCTATGATGGTCTTGAATTGGCACCATGGGGCAGAATCCCTATACAAATCCTCACTCCCTGTCGGAACATTCAGAGTATCTCCGCGAAAGAAGTCAGAAACAGGGAAAACTGGAGGGACGGGGGACTTCACAGTCATAGCCCTCACCATAAAATTTTCCCCAAAAGCTCCCGGGTGAATGGAAGTGACAGATTCGGGAAGAACAACCTCTCTTCTTTTTCCTATGGGCCAACAGATTAAGGTGTCTACCGCCTTGTTATACAACACGCCGTCTATTGAACAATAAATCATATTTTCTTTCGACACGTTTATTTCAATCAGCGATGAACAATCGGCGAAAGTTGCGCTGCTGACCTCTGTAACGGAACTTGGCAAATCAATTTTTTTCAGGCGTTCACACCCTCTGAAAGCCTTATCCCTGATAGCCCTCACCGAATGAGGAATAGTGATTTCTGTCAGACCCGCGCATCCACTGAAAGCCTCCTCCCCGATGGTGGTGACACTACCGGGAATAGCAGCACTACCCTTCTTGCCACAAGGGTAGCAAACCAACACATTCCCCTCCCTGTTATACAATAGACCATCTATCGATTTGTACTTCGCATTTGTCTCCGACACCTTTATATCCGTCAAGTCGCGGCATCCCGTAAAAACTGAGCTGCCAATGGTGGTAACAGAACCAGGAATTGTCACGTGAGTCAGACCGATACAATTTTTAAAGGCCTCATCTCCGATGGCTGCAACAGATTTTCCGAACGTCACATCCGTTATACCCCCACACCCTGCAAAAGCTCTTTTGCCAATGGTAATAACAGAATCGGGAATGGAAATAACAATTTCGGTCAACCCGAAACAGCCAGCAAAAGCATGTTCACCAATAGAAACGACGGTATCGGGAATAACCACATTCACCAACCGGCATCCCACAAAAGTATCTTTGGTTATATTGGTGATGGATTTTGGTATTATCACATTCTTCAGACCCACACAACCACAGAATACACCCTCGCCCAAGGTGGTGACAGAAGGTGGTAGCGTAATCATTCTTAGACTTTTGCAATTTCTGAATGCGAAGGTGCCAATGGAGGTGACCGAATCAGAAATGGAGACATCCGTAAGGCTGTCGCATCCGCAGAAAGCCGCATATTCAATGGCAATGACAGAATCGGGGATAGTGACACTCGTCAGACTTTTACAATCCATAAACGCCACCGATGAGATGGTGGTGACCTTATAGGTAACCCCCTCATGAGTCACTGTTGATGGTATATCCAGTTTACCTGTAAAAGATTTCATGCCAGATGTCACACTCACAGTACGGTCAATATAGTCCAGCACGGTATAGTCCAATTGCAATTCCGATGAGTCAGACAAGTTTTCTCTAAAATCCATTTTCTTATTTTTTATTTCTGTTAATCAATTCATTGGATTCAAGGTTCCCAACATTGCACACACACTATTTACAACCCAGTACATGTGGTTGCAAATAGTTACAACAATAGGTTTGAGCCTTTTCCCATTCATTCAGATATCCATATTTATCTTAACAAAGATATAAAATATCTTGGATATAAAGAGAGAGAAAAATGGAAGAGAAAAAAACAATGACAAATGAAATGGGGGAAACCTCTCCGAGGTGACGGAGGCGCCGCGTATCATAACCCCAGGTGGGCCTGACGGCCGACCTGGGGCTATGCAAGGAAAACCTCTTCGAGGTA
>CALMUD010000077.1 GCA_937872735.1 uncultured Bacteroidales bacterium | reverse complement strand
TATTTGCCGCGCACCCAGTGCCACACACTGCAATCGGCCAACGAGGAGAAGGATATTGCCTTCTACCGCGATGAGCCTGCCAGCTACTTTGAGCTGCGGCCGGGCAGCTTTGCCATCTTCTTCCCCGAGGATGCCCACGCCCCTATCATAGGGAACGGCATCACCCGAAAAGCCATCGTCAAGGTGGAAATGCTATAAGCAAAAAGAAATCACCACCCCCCAAAAAAGAAAAAAATCTCATTACACTAATCAACAATAGAACAAATGGAAAAATTAAAGCTGGTGAAAATGGACCCCTATTTGAAACCGTACGAGAATCAACTATACGACCGATACAAATATGCTCTGCATAAAGAGACAGAACTGACTCAAGGTACGGAAAGCCTGTCCGACTTTGCCACGGGCTACCTATACTTTGGACTGCACAAGCTGCCCAAGAAATGGGTGTTCCGTGAATGGGCGCCCAATGCGACTGGCATTTGCCTGATTGGTACTTTCAACAACTGGCAGGAAACCGCCGAATACCAGCTGAAGCCGATGAAAAACGGAGTCTGGGAAATTGAGTTGCCCGAAAAAGCAATGAAACACGGCGACCTGTACAAGATGAAAGTGCACTGGAATGGTGGCGAGGGCGAACGCATACCGGCATGGTGCCAACGCGTGGTGCAGGACGACCAGACCAAGATATTCAGCGCTCAGGTGTGGAACCCTGCCAATCCCTATAAATTCACGACTGGCAAGTTCAAACCCAACACTGCCCCTCTGCTGATATACGAGACGCACATAGGCATGGCTGGCGAGTCGGAGTGCGTGCACACTTACAAGGAATTTACCCAGAACATGCTGCCCCGCATCTATGCCGACGGCTACAACTGCATACAGATCATGGCCATACAGGAGCATCCCTACTATGGCTCATTCGGCTACCACGTTTCCAGTTTCTTTGCCGCCTCCTCCCGATTCGGCACCCCCGACGAACTGAAAGAGCTGATTGACACTGCCCACAAGATGGGCATGGCGGTGATTATGGACATTGTACACTCTCACGCTGTCAAGAATCAGGTGGAGGGGCTAGGTCTGCTCGATGGCACCCCTTACCAGTATTTCCATGATGGGGCCCGCCGCGAACACCGCCAGTGGGACTCGCTCTGCTTCAACTACGGCAAAAACGAGGTGATGCACTTCCTGCTGTCAAACTGCAAATACTGGATGGAGGAATACCATTTTGATGGTTTCCGTTTCGATGGCGTCACCTCCATGATTTATCTCGACCACGGCATGGGCAGCGATTATAGCGGCTATGGCTGCTACTTCAACGGCAATCAGGATGGCGATGCCATCTGTTACCTCACGCTTGCCAATAAACTGATACACGAGGTGAACCCCGATGCCATCACCATTGCCGAGGAGGTAAGCGGTATGCCGGGTCTGGCAGGCCGATTTGAGGATGGCGGCATCGGCTTCAACTACCGTCTGGCCATGGGCATCCCCGACTTCTGGATAAAGATGATAAAAGAACAGACTGATGAACAGTGGAAACCTGGCTCCATGCTGTGGGTGCTGACCAACCACCGCGCCGAGGAGCACACCATCAATTATGCCGAAAGCCACGATCAGGCACTGGTGGGCGACAAGACCATCATTTTCCGTCTGGCCGATGCCGATATGTACTGGTTCATGTCCAAGCTGCAACCTTCGTCGTATGCGGTCGACCGTGCCATTGCGCTGCACAAGATGATACGGCTCATTACCCTCACTGCCATCAATGGCGGCTATCTCAACTTTATGGGTAACGAGTTCGGACACCCTGAGTGGATTGACTTTCCACGCGAGGGCAACGGATGGTCGTACAAATACGCCCGCCGACAGTGGAGCCTGGTCGACAACAAGGACCTTAAATATTGCTGGCTGGGCGATTGGGACAAGGCCATGATCAATTTGGTAAAAGGCATCCACCGGTTCAACGACCTGCCCATCGATGTGCTATGGGACAAGGCCGACGACCAGGTACTGGCCTTCCGCCGTGGCGACTTGATATTTGTGTTCAACTTCCACCCCAACAAGTCGTACTCCGACTATGGCATCCTCACCGAGCCTGGCACCTACAAGATGGTGCTCAACTCCGACAATGCCCAATATGGCGGCTTCAGCCTCATCGATGAGGGGGTTCTCCACTACACCATGAGCAATATTGAGTCGCCAGCCCCTGGCAAGGAGTGGCTGCAACTCTACATACCTGCCCGCTGCGCTTTTGTGCTGCAAAAGGTGAACTGAACAATCTGAAAACATACTGATACAAGCGAAGCCGCTGCCCGTAGATACGGACAGCGGCTTCGTTTTTTTTGTCAATCCTGCCATTCGGAAAAGATTTTCATTTGTCGCACCAACTGTCAAATCTTGTTCTAGACTCATTCAGAGTACACTCTATCATGCTTTTACACAGACTTAACGACATCCCAGAAATCAGTCATTATACTTACTTAATTATATTCCAATAACCACCTTTAGCTGCACCAATACGTTCTATAATATTCCGTTCTTGAAGTGAAACCAAACGTCGTTTCACGCTACTGTCGTGTATGCTTAACCGTTGCGCAATTTCCTTTCTTGAAATATAAGGATTACCCTTGATTAGTTCAACAATAGCCTCTTCTTGTTTTTTCTGGTCGGTTTCTGGTCGGTTTCTGGTCGGTTTCTGGTCGGTTTCTGGTCGGTTATCAATTGCGCCTATTTTTTCTTGATACTCTTTACTGAAAAAGAAGGTCGTCCATAATCCACCACCATCGTATTTAAATTGAGGAACAGGAGTACCAGCACTTTTACATGCTTCGATAATACGCTCAATGCCACGTCCCCACGCTTCTATTTCACCTGCACGAAAAAAAGCATTGGCAATATCGGGATTGTAAGGTCTGCTTCTATGGTTTCCCAAAAGATTATCAATCGTCCAATCTTCGGGTAGAACTCCACAATTCCATATTTCCAACTTGTTATCATATACGGCGATCTGTATCGGGGTCAAAGATTCGTATGCCTTATGCACCACACAATTTAAGAGTGTTTCACGCAAAGCTTCACGAGGCATAGGCAAAGATTCTATTCGCTGAATACCTTCATAACTGATTAAAGCGCGAAGATATTTGGAGGTTAGTATATCCGATGCTATCCTGATTTGCTGAAACAGATTGCCATGTACCTCATCCTGATATATTAAGTTTGCACTTTCTTTAAAGTATCCAATCTTGATGAAAGCTCCTGTAACAAACTGTTCCGGGTCAGGATGGAACAGTAGGGCGGCAGCTCGTTTCAAATATTTACCTTCCATTAGGCGTAACTTATCAAGTAGCCCGTTGTTATCATCCATCAAATCAGCATTGTCCATTCGTCCGCTTCGTTTAGCATATTTGCGGAACAGGTCGAAAGTTGCATTATCTAAATCTTTAGCATTTAGATAGGGCACAGGTACACCATTTATTGATTTTTCTTGGCTATAA
>CALMUD010000076.1 GCA_937872735.1 uncultured Bacteroidales bacterium | reverse complement strand
GGACGTACACTCTTTCCCTACACGACGCTCTTCCGATCTAAACGATAGGTATAGTAGGAGTGGGGCATGTGGGTTCGCAAGTAGAGCGTATGGCCCGTATATTAGGCATGAATGTTCTGCTGTGTGACCCACCGAGAGCCAGTCGGGAGGGAATGGAATCATTTGTTTCTATAGAAACCGTCTGTCGTGAATCAGACGTCATATCTTTTCATACTCCGCTCGTTTCCGATGGTGATTTTCCTACTGTGCACATGGCCGATGCAGATTTTTTTTCTTCGCTGGTCCGAAAGCCTGTCGTGATAAATGCGGCCAGAGGTGCGGTGTTTGATACCAAGGCTGCGAAAGTTGCGATTGCCGAAGGTGAAGTCTCAGGATTGGTAGTCGATTGTTGGGAGAATGAGCCCTCCATTGACCTTGATTTGCTATCATCAGCCATTTTGGCGACTCCTCATGTGGCAGGCTATTCGGCTGACGGGAAGGCCAATGCTACCACGCAGGCGGTGCAGGCCGTGGCCCGTTATTTCCATATAACTCCACTTTGCTCGTTTTCGGTAGCTCCTCCTACACCTTCTGATTCCAATTTCAGCGTGTCGGGCGTGGATTCTTTTTCACAGGCATTGTTACATTCCTATGATATAGAAGCTGATGATAGCCGCTTGCGCGGAACGCCCGATAAATTTGAAAGCCTGCGTGGCAATTATCCTTTGCGAAGGGAGTATGGGGCCTATACTGTTGCAGGCTGTTCTGATGCCCGACTTTGTCAGCTCGGATTTCGTTTGGTCTGAATCGGATTGATAAATTTGGAAAGTGAGCTGAAGTCGGCATAAAAAAACGCTTTGAAATTCCTTTCAAAGCGTTTTCTTAAGTTGTCCCGTCAGGATTCGAACCCGAACAAGCAGTGCCAGAAACTGATATGCTACCATTACACCACGGGACAATGACAATTGTGTCATTTACGGCTGCAAAGATAGCATTATTTCTCTATCTCTCCCAACTTTTCTTGCGCTTTTTTTTATTTTCCTTCCTTCTTCTTTTGTGTGGACATGGTTTGGTGTCTCTCTTTCAAGTTGAGGGTCAAATAAATATTTGTCAATCAGAATATTTTTTCTCATCTATTTGTATTTTTGTAAATAGAGGGTGTGGCCGTTGTTAAAATTTTTCCATCCTTAGTCATAGTCATGAGTGGTAAATTGTTTTTTTCTACCATGGGTAGAATGTTCTTTTTTTCGGCTTTGTTTTGTATGTCATGTGCCGATTCTCAAAATATATTACCCACAGACAAGCAACTGGTTTATGAGGGGCGGGTGTTGATGACCGATAGTTGCGCCAGGTTTGAGTATCCTGGGACATCGGTTATAGTCCGTTTCTCGGGTTCTTGTATTTCTGCCCGTTTGAGGCGTAATGCCGGTTACTATAATGTAAGTGTGGATGGTGGACCTTTTGAAAAATTGAGTACTTATTCCCGTGGCCGTAAGGGTCATGCAGCCTCTCTTTTTGTATTGGCCGACAGTTTATCGTCAGGTTTTCATACCTTGGAGTTGTCGTTGGCAAATGAGGGACTATATGCTCATCCGGCCTTCTATGGTTTTGTTTTGCCCGAAGCCAATTCACTGATGTCACAGCCTGTGTCCAAGACCCGTTCCATTGAGTTTATCGGCAATTCCATCACTTGTTCCTATGGGGTGGAGGCTCCCAGTCAGTATGTCCGATTCTCCGATTCTACCGAAAATTTTGCGATGGGGTATGCTTCCATTACGGCTCACCGATACAATGCGGCCATGATGGTAGTGGCTCGCTCGGGCATTGGCGTTTATCGCAATTATAATGATGTTGTTACGGGGTCACGAGTTACGTTGCCCACATTCTATGGCCGTACATTTATAGGAAAGTCGCCAGTTTGGGATTTTTCCCGATTCTCTCCCGATATAGTCTGCCTTAATTTGGGAACCAACGACATTAGCCAGGGACTTTATGATTTGGAGAAGTTCAAGTCCGCCTATGTCGCTTTTGTCAAGACTTTGCGCAGTCATTATCCCAAAGCCAGAATTATTCTTCTTTCTGGTTGCATGCTCAGAGGCAAGAGACTTTCGGCCTTGACCAATACACTTAACTCCATTTGCCTGCAATTCAAGATGTCGGGCGACAGCAATATCTATCGGTTTGACTTTACTCCGCAGACGGGTAAACTGGGGTATGGAGCAGATTGGCATCCATCGGCTGCACAGCAGTTGCTGATGGCCAATGAACTTTCACAATACATAGAGTCTATTTCCGATTGGAAACCAGTGAAATGAGAGGTTCCTCTTTTCTTGACGCATCGGGGTGTTTTTCTCTTGTCCCTATTCGTTCTTTGGAAATAACATACTTGTAACAATTGAAACTGTTTCAAATAATAATAGCAAAGAAATGAATTACACATCTCTGCTGTTTATATTTGTTTTAAATGATTATCCTCATTTGTACCACTATAATAATTCATAATTCAGAAATGTCATCATGCAAGATAAGTATGATAGAGAATTATTTATTATGTAACTATTTACTTAGGTCTCAAGTAATTTAAACTATTGATTTTTAATATACAATATTTTGGTTTTGTTCTTTTGCTCTTGCTTTTGCAATTTCTTCGGTTGGATAGAATTCATTTTTCATTATATGATATTCTCCTTTAATGAGTTTTTCAATACACCAAGATCGGAAGAGCGT
>CALMUD010000075.1 GCA_937872735.1 uncultured Bacteroidales bacterium | reverse complement strand
TTCCACTGTCAGCCTCATAGGGCGCCGTGACGGTCATCAGTCGCCCGAAACTGTCGTAGGTATAGGTCTCGGCGTTCCCGTTCAGATCGGTCACTCGCGTTGGCACGCCCAGCGCATAGTCATATTCCGTCTTCGATTCATAGCCATAGGCGTCCTTCACACTAACCGGAAGGCTGTGCACGGCATCGTCATAGATATAGTGGTAGGTCATGCGCTGACCGCGGTAGTTAGCGGGCTTGGTGAAGTCCGTCAGATTGCCGTACTGGTCATACTCCATGCTGTAGATGGCACTGCTGTCTCCGATGCGCTGAGAGATCTCGGTGATGTCACCTTCATCGTTCATTTTTGTCTCACTGTGGCGGTATTCCTTGCCTCCTGCGTCCACGCTCTGAGTAGCGGGCACATTATGTATATACAAGTCGGACAAATGGTGATAGGTCACCTCGCTGCTGACGGCGTCGGCCGCAGTCTGCGAGGTATAGCGGATAATATTGCCATAGACGTCGCTCTCGTAGGTCTCTGTCTGGCTGATACTGTTGCCCTCGGCATCATACATCGTACTGATGGTCTGCGTCAGCTGCGGATGCACCGAGTTGGTGTCGGCGTCAGCTTTCACCAGACGGTAGGTATTGGTCGTCTCCGTCATCAGGGCACCATTGGCATCTGTGGTAACGGAGCTCAGCGGCAAATTTCTGAGATAGAGGCTATGGTTATTGTAGGTGCTGACCACGCTGCGGTAGAGGGCGTCCTTGTTCTCTGTGTCGAGCTGGCGGGTGGTGACTTTCCCGAATCCGAAGAAACAGCGCTCGCGGCGGTCATAGTAGCCGTCATCATACTCAAAGGTACTCTTCATGCTGGTGGCACCGTTGCCTACCATGCTCTGACAGACGGTGACCGAAGCAAGCACCCGCTTGCACAGTGGCAGGTCGTAGGTATTACCTACAGGTGTGTAGTCGAACGTGATGGTGCCGCCAAACGGCTGTGTAACAGTCCTAAGCATATTGGTGCGTCCTATTTTGCTGCAGCGGACGGTGATGCTCTCCTCGCTGTCGGAGGTCACTATGTCGGGATAGCCGTCACCATCCATATCCATCAGGGTAGACTGAGTGGTGCTGAGGGAGTTGTCGGTAGACGCATTGATACTGGTAGTACAATTAATGTCAAAGATGGGAAAATGAATCGGTATGGATATGTTCAAATAAGCAGACTGAGAATTGCTATGAGACTTGTCGTCTATGAAACACCAATTCTGGGATTCCGTGAATCCGCTTCCTGTATTAAATCTCACATAAGCTATTTGTAAAATATTGTCAATATATAGCATATCAGAAAGTCCGTCGCCATTCACGTCAAGGAGTTTGGTTGAACAATGAGAATCGCTCCATGAGATGTTGGCACCGCCACCTATCCGTTGGAAAGGTCCTCTGAACTGTACACTCACACCCAATCCAGCACCATTGGAACTGGATTCACTCACGTCTGTCCCCAAATTGTCAATGGAGGCAGAAGGCAAGAACCCATATCCCACATTATAGCTTACTGTTCCATCGTCGCTAACCATATCAATAAGTCCGTCCCCATTGATATCGCCCCACGTTCTGCGGTTGGTGCTGGTATTTGTACTGAAATTGCCACTTGCGGAAAAGGATACAGAACCGGCCTCCATGCCCTTGCAGGCATTGTCTGTATTATTTATACTAGGATCATCCTCAGGTCCATCAGCCTTTGTGGTTGCCTTTATCGCCGCAACACCGTTAACACCGACAGAACCGGAGACAGCTTTGGCCTCTTGCATGGGGACTCGATTGTCTATGGTCAATTTTTCTGCCAAATCGCCCTGCGGTGAAGTGAAATGAACTTTCATTTTACTATCGTCCCGGCTAAACCAATCGGGATAACGGTCTCCGTTTATATCAATCACACCATCCTCATTATTGGAATAACTGACAGAATATCCCATACCCATAGAGGTCTGTCCTCCTGATACGTTTCCACTATAATTATCGTTGATACCCCGGCTTACCATTGATGGGGCTGGCGTTCCATCATTGGGATAGAATACGGAATCTATTCTTATTTCTTCCTCGGTCAAGCGGGTACAGCACTGCGTGTCGCGTGTGACGTACGCATGACTGCACAAAGAGGAATAACGGGAATCCTTGGCATTATAAGACATTGAATAGAAGATCTGCGATTCTATCGGAGTGCTCATCCTTATCAGTTGATTTTTGTCAACAGACTGACTCTCTTTGATATTTTTGTATTTTTCCTTGTCAATAACCAAATCCTTTAGTGGCATCGGCTTATTTTCTCTCTCCCGGTTGCCATTGTAGGCAAATTGGCCCCAGCCACGATACATTTGCCCAAAATCTGAATCCGTATAAGAATACACAGAAGCCTCCAATTTCGTTTTTGACAATTGATTCAGTGACAAGGTCCCCAAAGATACCTTGTCTGAATCAAAGGCAACGACAGATATACTGTCCCCTAATCTTACATATGCGCTATCCACCTCATCAATCACGTTGTCAACATAATATCCGATGGATACTTTAGGAGGAATGGAGTTCCCTATATATATAGGATGGCCTCCCTCTATTTTTCCATTCCGCAAATAGCAGCTATCGTGCGCGAAGGCGGTTGAATCCGCATATCTGATTGCCATCGTGGCATTGGCTGAACTGATTCCTTTTGTCATTTTTGTTTTCAATACAGGAAGCAGGTATATATGATGAAGTATGGCAACAGAATCCGTTTTTATGCTGTCTTTTTTATAGATACCGTTCTTCAAAGAATTTATAACAGAATCAGGAACTGAAAACAGGGAACTGGTGTCCATATTTGCGGAATCGGAGAAACGCAACAGGTTGTTATACTGTGTACGCTGGGGAGTAGCTATCTGCTGGCTTCCGTCACCAAATGACGCGATGGCTTTCCATCTGAATTTTGAAAGATCCACAGAAGACTTGAATCCTGCATGGAACAGATAGGTGACAGTATCTGAAGCCTGCAGATTCTCATCAAAGCGGATTTCCCCATGGGTTACGGCTGTTGACGGCAATATGGTATCCTTGACCAAGGCCGTGTCTTTATTGTTCACAATACGATATACTCTCATGTCAAGGTCTTCAGTCAATGCCTCTTTTGAATATGGGGCACGAATGGATACCGGCCCATTCCCTGCCAATACCAACTGGGGAGCCTCTCCCTGTACATAGTCCCTATGCGAATCGAATGTATCCAAAGACAATCCGTTCTCATCTTTCTTATGAAGATATTCGCTTTGCGAATATACAATTCTCATATAGGTGGATGTCTCGTCATGGGTTCCTCCATAACGGGATTGCAGTCTAAAAAAGACGGATTGTCCTTTTCCTATTTTTATCTGGGTCAGGTCTCCTGCTTTTTCTGCGGCATCACTGATAGAGTCAACTATCATGTCCTTATCGTTCACCTGCAATCGATATTTGACGCCATCACTACTATCCCGATGTGACTTTTCAACTTTGTAATGTATTGATATGACACCATCAAAGGGGGCCGTCCATGAACGGACAACATCATGCAAGGGGAACTGTCGTTCCAGACTGTCACGAATAATGGCGTAATCAGGAATATAATGGCTGTCAATTCCTGATGGACGGGTGCCCATGATAGGATTTGGGGTGTTGTGACTTGTGGACACGAACGTCGGGACTCCGTCTACCAGTCTGTTGAAATAAACAGTTCCGTTACGTACAAGGTCCAGCAGACCATCTCCATTGAAATCCTGAAAATAAATGCTTGTTTCAGACTTGTTCCAAGAGTGGCTGTATGAAGCTCCCACTCCCGCATTACTGCCCGATATTCCTAAATCGCCCTCCAATGTATGGCTTGTGGATACCGTATATGCGAACTTGGAGCCTGCCGTAGGCAACAAAACGGGAGGCCCAAATTTTCCTTTCAAGTTCGGACGGTAGTATATCTGATTCCATGACCCGTTGCCTGTTGTATATATCTTGTCTGGTAATCCATCTCCATTTATATCTGTCAATGTTATATAAGCGTTGCTCGCACTATGATTGTATAAATACGAAACTCCGCCATACAACTTGCCGACACCTGCGGAAAAGCCGCCGCCCACACTATAGCCATCACCATAGGCGGAACTGATCATTGATGGCTTGCGCAAGGCTTCCTCCACATTGTCTTTCAAAGCCTTTGCAGGATTAATCATTTTTACCAATTGGCCATAAAATCCATTTCCTAAATCTTTCCCCGTTCCCCACGTCTCTATATCTCCATACATTCCATTTTTCACATCATCGTAGTAGTCGAATTTGTTGCTGCCGAGTTCCTTGCCTTGCCCGTCCTGCTGGCTCACCGATTCAAGCATCATCTTGCCAAACGCTCCCTGCTTGTAGTTGAGGCGATAGGAACGGATCTTACCGCCGGCATAATAGATGTCAACCGATTGCAACTGCTCTCCATCGGTCTGCAGCAGACCAAGCCGTCCGTTGCTGGTTCTGTCCGTACGGGTGTTACTGCTGCCTTCGGCCCTGACGAACCGGACCTCATACTTTCCCTCCTCGTCACCATAGCCAGTGTAGCTGATGCGGGCAGGCACGAGCATGTTGCCCACCTTGTCATAGTGATAGCGCACGGTGTTGCCATTAGGGTCACTGTTCTGGCACAGGGCCCACTGCACAATGTTTCCAGCCCCGTCCCTTATCACGTATCCGTCATTCTGCGAGCCGTTGCGGCCACCGAAACAGCTATGGGTGCCCGCCGTAGTGGTTACCTCCCACCAGTAGTTTTTGGGAGAGTCACCATGCCGTATGATGCGGCTGAACCCCTGATCCACACGGGGACGGAACTGCCGATCGGAAGTGCGCGGCTCCTGTGTGCCCTGCCACTGGGTAGTGTTGGTCATCTGCTCGCCACCTATCAGGTAATTCTCGCTTTCGGTGGCAGCATCAAAGCGCGGTACACCCCAGCGGGTGTCAATGTCCACGGTGGGTGTGCTCAGACTCCAGCCATAGCCAGTCCATCCGCTGCCACCCTCACTGCTGTAGTTAAGACTCAGAGACGGCTGCATGTTATTGCGTCCAGATGGCAGGGAAAAGGGATAACCAAGACTGGCCGTACCGCTGGCATTGGCCGTAGGGGCCTCCACCGCTGTCATTCCCGTGGCGGGACTAGCGGCTTTCAGACTATTCATCGTCGTGGGAGTAAACCCCTGGGTAACAGGAGCTTCTGGCACCCTGATGATGCCATTTATCATGTCGGTGAAATGCCCTGTACTGGCATATATCTGGCGGGACTTCTCGTCCACACGAATAGTGCTGAGTGCAGTCCATTTGTGACGATCTTCGTCATAATAGAAAGTACGAATATCCCTAGCCTCATAGCCCTTGGGAATCAGCTTAACGTCATAGGGCAGCGACACTTCGGCTGGACAGCCCGTGAAGTGGTGACCATGAGGCAGGAACCGATAACCTTTGGCTCCTGCCGTGACGTTGATGATGTCTCCCGGTATTTTGGGAAAATCTCCCTCATTCAGTTCTGTGATGGACAGTATGAGCGGCTTACGCAGACTGCCGGTAGGCACCACCAGTGTGGTGTGGCAAAGCGTCAGTGTGTCAGCCCGATGGGGAGTGAACAACTTGCTAACGCTCACCCACTTGCTGATAGAATGAGGAGCAGGAGCATCAGCATCGACTCGGGCTGCATGGATTGCAGACCGGGTGGATGAAGGTGCCTGCACTGACGGAACAATAACCGACGGGGGAACCGCTGATAACTGGATGGGATTTGCTTCCTTCTGAGCTTCGTCGTTCGGATGAATGTCGCTGCATCCAGCCGACAGCATAATGGACGAGATTATAATGATTACCGGTTTGAGGGTTAAAGACTTCATGGTATTATTATCTTCTTATTGCTTTTACTGTTCTTGTTTCTTTGCCGCGGTTCACCTGCACCAGCCATGTGCCAGGGGAGGGCAGATGGATGGTGAAGGCATAGGCCGGCTCGTCACGCAAGCTGCCGCGGGCACAGGTTCTGCCATCGGCATCGAGCAGACGCCAAACGATGGCGCCTTCACTGCGCAACTGGACACGGACCTGCACATTTCCATCAAACGTAGGGTTGGGACAGATACGGACATAGTCAATACGGCTCTGGGGGGTCTGATACACGTCCAACTCGCGCCGGGTGGTGCAGCCAGAATGGTCGGTAACGGCAAGCTGGTAGCTGCCGCCCCGTGACACAGTCAATTCGGGGGCTGCAATGGATGTTCCGTCAGGCATAATCCATTCATAACTGTATACACTTGTGGCATTGGCCGAGGCGTCAATGGTCTGACTGCCTCCATAGGACAGGACAACAGGATCATAAACAGGAATGTCGGGCATCCCGCTATTGGAAAGCAGCAAGGTATCGGTATAGATACGGCCTAAACTGTCGATCACAATTAACGGATATAGACCTTGGGACAAACTGTCTATGGTGACAACCGTGTCGGTAGTCGCGACATCCATGGAGAGAGAGCCAAAGCTGACACGAAAAGGAGGTGTGCCGCCTGCCATGCGCAAACTCACCCGCCCGTCATGGCTGCCAGCACAAGTGGGCTGAACGGTATCGGACACCACAAAAAGGTCGGGTTCGCTCACCAGCGTGAACTGGTCACTGCCCGTGCCGTCGGTGTCCCATTCCACTCCTCGGAAAACGGTCCAACCGAGACTGTCTGTCTCGCCACGAACAAAACGGGTAGTCGTACCTATCCGTGTACCAGTGGTGGCATTAATGGCCAGCCACAGACGGCTGATGTCGGACAATGTCACATCAGAAACCAGACATCCGCCGTTGAAGCGGACCATGACGGAGGGTTGGGCTGAACCGGTTTTTTCAATCCGATAGGTTCGTTCCAGACAGGAAGTTTCACCACGCTTGTGACGCAGACGGAGACTTCCGCCATCGTCGGCCCACACCAGATATTGACCAGGTCTCAGACTGCTGTCGGCCGACATCTCAAGCACTCCTGTCTCTGCGCTACTACCTGATATATGCTGATCAAGACCCGACACGCTATCATGGCCGATGCCCGCCACATGGCGAACACAGGCACCGGCTCGGCTGGCCTGCCAGTAGACGGTGCCATCGGGTGACACATACGACAGCGGCGTACCGTCGTGACTGAGGGTAATGCCGTATTTGAGCGCAAGATAGCTCTCCACCTTGCGACGCTCGGCATACGACAACGGCCTTCCATACAGAAGGTATTCTGCCATTTGACCGCTGCGGCCCGACACAGGCAGGTCACGGCGGTCAACACGGCCTATGGTGGCCGTTCGACTGAGGCCGAGACTGTCGGACGGGAAACGTGTGATATAGGTGCAGATCTGCGGAACTGCCGACTGGCTGTAGTTGATGTAGCTGCCATCAATCAGGCTCGCAACACGACTGGTGGTCACTACGGTACGCTCACGGCTGCCGTCACTTATAGAAAGTAACGGTTGCTCGGTGGATCCCTCACTCACTCCTATCAGGGTCAGTCCCCCTGCGCCAGTCTGTATAGGCACACGCACAAGAGTGTCGACCGCCTGACATCGCCCTGTGAGATGATGGTTGATGGTATCGCCCGACTGACCGCTGGACCGCTGCCAGTGCAATGCTCCACGCACGCCGCCTGGCTCATGGGCCAACAGTGTCCCGATGGCCAGCACTGATGCCAGCACCGGCAATATGTTTTCGATTCTCATTCTCATTTTCATTTGTCGTATTTGTGATGCCAGTGTCGCTGAACGCGACGCGACTTTGATTTCTGCGAACGTCTGTCCCATATAGTCAGAGAATAGCCTATGGTCAGTTCCACACTCTGGGAGGGGTTCTTCTCCTCGGTATATCCGTACTCGTTGGTGTTGGTCCGGACAGCATCGTTCAGGCTCTGGTGATAACTCAGCTCTACCGCCCATCCCCGTTCACTCTCCCACCCAAGCTTCAGGCCCGATGAAGTCACCATCTTGCCCGACAGACTTTCCTGAATCCGTTCTTCTGTCTGTCCGTCTGATTGGGAGTACAGCGCGCTCCGTGTGGAACTGAACCGCACTCCGTTTCTGTTAAGGCACCATGACATGCGACATCCCGCACCAAAATAGAAACAGTTGCGAAAATAGAATTTCAGATACAGGCCCGTTGAGAAATACTGGTAACCGAACGCATATTCCTCGCTCAGGTTCCGGTTAGTGTAGTCCTTCACCAAAACATCCCCAACCCGCTCGCTCCCCGCCTCCAGTTCTGCGCCCACATTTTTTAGTCGATAGTTGCTGAACAGAAAGAATACAGGGAAAAACACACCCGACTCGCTGAATGTGTAGGTGGGACGAAGAACACCACTTTCCAAACAGCCCTGAATACCACTGATACGGCTGTAGCCACAACCCAGACGCCCACCTATGTTCACTCGCCCCAGGTCGCCATCATCGTTCCAGCCATCATGGCACTTGTATCTGTAGCCGAACTGGAAGTGATTGCTTCCTGTGGCTGCTGCGGGAAACAGCAGCAAGAGAAAGGCGGACAACAGGCTGGACAAAATACTATTTGCCCAGCGCACTGATAGCATAGCCCAGTTTAAAATAGACTGATTGCACCCAGTTGGTGGGGTCAATCCAACGATAGTTGTTTGTTTTTGTCACCATCAGGTCTCCCAGTCCAAAGTGATAACCCGCCTCCAAACTGATGCCATGGTCGAAGGTGTAACCGACCATACAGCCTGCAGAGGCGTCCATGTCTCCTTTTATCTTGTCGCGCAGATGTCCTTCCGTGGCTGAGGCGCTCTCGTAGTTGTACTGGCCCTGATCCAGACTTTCCTGATTCGATTCGTAACTCAGACCTTCAGCGTTGAGGTTGAACGACACCCGACCTCCCAAACCCACATGCAAACAATCCATAGGATAATACAGCAAGTAGGCTCCGGCTCCCACATAGTTGTAGCGGACTGACATAGTGTAATCTAGGCCTTTGATGTCGGTATACTCTGTACCGCCACCCAACTGATAATAATTAAGATCTCCCTCAAGACCCAGCGGCTTGTCGGCCGAACGAAATCTGGCAAACAGTGTGACGGACGGACCTATGCAGCCACTGTGGCTGAAGTCGTACCCGCTGTAGTAATTTTCGCTCACCAAGATCTTGTCAAGATGATTGACCCATGAATACTCTCCCCCTGCTTTCAATCCCACAAGAAAAACATCATCACTGCCGCCATAGGCAAATACTGAAGAGGATATCACAAGGCCACACAATAATACGGTGAGACGGGAGAGACTCACCTTGCAGCAAAATCTTATCATTTTATGTGTGTTGCAAACAGTACACGAACCAATCAACAAGAAAACTCAGACGTTATTACAAGGACTGGTCTAAAGGCTGTTCCTTCAATGGTATTTACTTCAATTTGTAGAAAGAAAGGCTGGTTGCATCCATAGCGATAAGCGCCTGCATAGCATACGAGGCGGCTTCAAGCGTGGTGCTTTGATACTTCAATGTCATCAATATGAATTCCTCATTTTTAATGGCTTTTTCTTCCGTAAGACTGGTATATGTGGTATCAATATAAATTTCCGTATCGGTCAATGTGGCTGCACCCACCTTATGAGTAGCGGCTATGTCGCTATAGAATACAAGCGAAACTTTTCCTGCCTCTGCACTTTTCACCTCAATCACACCATAAGAGGTACCTCTTCCATAGTTGTAAGCAATTTTATTTCCTGCTTTCACACTGATAGAATCTGACTTTCTGTTCCATGGTATACTGTCGAAACTTGTATAAGACTTTTCTACAACATTATTTGTCGTATTGCTATCATCGTCATCATCTGACGAACATGAAGATACTGCAACTGAGGTCATCAATAAGGCCCAAAACGCGATAGAAGCTGTCAAACCAAAAATCTTTTTCATTTTATACTTTTTTGAATTAATAATTCACTTTGGATAACTGAGCAAAGTTACAACTATTAATTTTCATAATCAAATAAAACATCCTAAAATTCTGAAA
>CALMUD010000074.1 GCA_937872735.1 uncultured Bacteroidales bacterium | reverse complement strand
CAAACGACATCGGGTCCTCGTCACCTTGGACCCCCACCAGCATATTCAGTTTGTAAGCCGAGGTCTTTTCATCATAACTTACGCCATTCTCACTCAGTCGCAAGTCGTTTTCATCAGGATTTTTGAGTTGTCCCAGATTACGCCAAGCCCATGGTATACTCTTTGTTGGCGACTCCTTCATACCAGCATCCACCTCATCAAGGGTGGAACTGACCTTGGCATAAGGAGCATCCACAAGGCACACCACACTGGTATAGAACGAGCCGTTCCGATACTCCGAGCTAGTGCCAAACCGAAGTGCCTGTATGCTTATCGGCATGCAGGTCATCAGTATCAATATGAACAGAAATCTACGCATACCTGACCTTTTTGTTTTTTATCCGGAATCGGCAATAGAACAGACGCCTTATATATACATGACTGCAAAAGTAGTAAAAAAATCAGTCGCCGTAAAGACCTTTTTTACTTGTGCTGATTATTTGCTGACATCCACTGCGTATCTGCTGCCACTTGCCGTCGTCCATGTGGGTGCCTACCACCTCTACCACATTGCCCGACACGAGAGCGCCTATACGGCCACTACCCGTGATATCACATCCCATGGCCAAACCATAAAGAAAACCAGAGGCATACAAATCTCCTGCACCTGTAGTATCAACACATTTGGCTCCTGACAGGGGGGGGACAAAACTCTTTTCATTCTTGTGCTTGACATAAGAACCTTTGCCGCCAACCTTTACCACAGCAAATGCAGCCTCCCGCGACAAAATATCAAGCGAGACTTCGGGGTCGGAATTGCCGGTATAGGTCTTGGCCTCCATCTCATTGGCAAAAACCACATCCACATATTGCGGCACTATGCGTTTCAGAAATTCCAGGTTCTGCTCCACCACATTATAGCTGCCCATATCCAGCGACACATAGGCTCCGGCCTGCTTGGCCATCACCATCGCCCGTTCTATCAATTCATGATTCTGCAACAGATAGCCGTCGATGTGGCAAAGGGCATATCCAGCGAACATACCCGGTATCAGTTCAGGCGCCTGCAACTGGCTGGCCGCGCCAAGACAGGTCACCAACGTCCGCTCGCCATCAGGCGATATGAGCGACACACAGGTACCCGATGGCAACGTCTGACTGTAGATAGCGTGAATGGTGACATTGCGCCGCTGCAAATCAGAGGTGAAAAAGCGGGCCACCTCATCACAGCCCAGCTTTCCGATAAAGCCGACCTGCATTCCCAGATGCTCTATGCCCACCAAGGTGTTGGGCACCGACCCTCCCCGCACCTTTTTTACCTCATAACGCGAAAGCTCCGATAGCAATTCATTCTGCAACTCCTTGTCTACCACCTGCATACTTCCCTTCGGCAACCCGAATTTTTCAATCAGGGCGTCCGAATCCAGCACACATAGCATATCGGTGAGGGCATTTCCTATGCCTAAAATTTGTCTATCCACTACTTTTTTTGTTTTATTTTTTTACAAAGATATTGCATTGTTCAAAAATAAAAAGTAATTTTGCATCGCAATTCAAAAAAAATTCTTCTTTAGCTCAGTTGGTTAGAGCATCTGACTGTTAATCAGAGGGTCTTTGGTTCAAGTCCAAAAAGAAGAGCAGATTTAGTTTTTTACATTCTTCTTTAGCTCAGTTGGTTAGAGCATCTGACTGTTAATCAGAGGGTCTTTGGTTCAAGTCCAAAAAGAAGAGCAGAAAGTCGCAATTCCTGTTGTGGCTTTTTTTTATGCCCACAAAACTCATATACGATATTTCCTTTTTTGTTTAAAAAAATTAAATATCGGACATATTTGGCACGTTTATTGCATATTTTCATAGTGTGAATTGTGATTGCTATACAATAAATGTTTCAGGATTAAGAAAAGAGAAAGCGGGCGAATAAGGTCAGCAGAGGATTCCCGCATTTATAAAGAAGATACTGCCACAAAGCAGCAGAAAATGTGTTTATAAGCGATTTTTCCAAGACGGAAATTTTGTTTATGGCGTCGTTTTTTCTACCTTTACGCAATAGTATTTTCCAGGCGGCTTTCCCTCCTTGTGTAGAGGATGGAATGTTTCAAATAGGGTTAGATAATAGACAGTTTTATGAAATACTTTAGTCACAAAATATATGCCTTGTGCATATTGGCGCTTGCGGCTACTACGCAAGCTAATGCCGACATCACCATAAACGAGGTGATGCCCTGCAATTATAGTACAAAAATCAACGACTTATATAACTACGCGGGCTGGGTTGAGCTTTACAACTCGGGAACGGGCGCTGTGGACCTGCAAAACTACAGCTTCAAATATTTATCCACTGAAGATGGCACCACCAAGACAGCCACAATCGACTACTCTTGCAGCATCCCCGCTGGTGGATACAAACTGTTTTATTTTGACGGTATAGATAATGTGGACTATCATGTATCTTACAAAATGGATGCTGACGGAGGGGCAATCAGCCTGCTGGACGCGAAATCAAACATTCTGTGTTCGCTCACTGTCCCTGCCATGCCAGCATACTTGTCCTACGGCGTAAAGGGAACCAGCACGGGCTATATGGAACCGACCCCTGAAGCCGCGAACAGTGGTGACATCTACGAGTCACTGACCCGATGCGCCAATCCCGTATTCGGTACTGCTCCTGGACTTTATGTCGACAGTTCCTCACTTAGCATCAGCATATCATGCGCTACAGCTGGCGCCAAAATATATTATACCACCAACGGCAGCGAGCCAACGCCTACCAATGGCAAACTCTACAGCAAGGCCTTCAACATCACAAAGAACACTCCACTGCGGGCCCGCGCCTATGCCGACAACAATCTGCCCAGCGAGATAAACACTGGGTCTTATCTCTTCAATGATTCCCAGCACAGCCTTTGCGGCGGATTCACGGTACCTATCGTTTCGGTGGTGACCGACAGTGCCAATTTTTATGATGACATGATTGGAATCTGTGTGGTAGGAAAAAATGGCCTGGCTGGTGACAAATCATGCGTGGCCGAGAAAGCCAATTTCAACCAGGATTGGCAACGCCCTATCAATTTTGAATTGATCGTCAATAACAAACAGGCTTTCAATCAGGCTACCGAGGCCTCCATTATGGGTGGATGTTCCAGAAATGCCAACAATGAGGTGAAAGCTATAAAGATAGGTGCCTCAAAAAAATGCGGGACTGGACTGAACAAGATGAAATATCCTTTCTTTAACGACTACAGCATCACCAAATATAAGAGTCTGCACCTCCGCAATGGAGGAAATGACTATGGGGGCATCCGCTTCCGTGATGGTTTCATACAGA
>CALMUD010000073.1 GCA_937872735.1 uncultured Bacteroidales bacterium | reverse complement strand
TCCTACGATGCCCCAGGTCTTGCCTTCCAATTCATAAAAAGGAAGATCAAAATTAGAAAAACGATCCTGTGCACTGTAGGCACTCCACCTTTTCCTTCATCTTTTCCAGCTTACGGTCGTGTGCCTCCTTCTTTTTTCTTTCCTTCTCCGCTTTCTTAGCGGCCTTGATGGAATCCTTGGCGCTCTCGTAGGTCTCCGTTTTCTGCTCAGCTTTTTCCTCGTCAGCATCGTCAGAAGAGTCCTGCGCAGTTTCCTTCGCCAGTTCCTCCTCATATTTCTGCCTCATCTTGTCAGAGTCCTTTTGCCTCTTAGCCTGTCTTTTCTTCTCCTTAAATTCAGCCTTGACCTTTTTCTCGGCCAGTTTTCTGGCTTTTTTCTCGGCCTTTTCGTGAGCCTCAGCCAGCAGCTTTTCCTTTTCGGCAGCGGCCAGTTTCTGGTTATCCCTGATAGCCTTCTCCTTCTCCTCTTCCCTGCGTTTTACGGCAGCCTCCATAGCCGCCTGATGCAGTTCCGCCTTCTTCTGTCGGTCCACCTCCTCCTGCTCTCTGCGGGTTTGCCGTGCCGCCATCTCCTCCGCCATTTCCCTGCGGTGTCTTTCCCGCATCGTATCCCTTTTGGCCTTGGCGTCCTGTTTCCTTTTCAGTTCAGCTTCCCTCTTGGCTTGTCGGCGGTCGGCCTCTTTCTGTTTCTGCTGTTGCATCCGCGCCTGCTGACGTGCCTTTATTTCAAGCGTTCTGGCCTTGTTGCGTTCCGCTCTTGATTGAATCCTCTCGTGCTGTTCGGCCGCGCGTTGTCGGCGCAGTTCGGCATTATGCAGAATAATCTCCCGACGTTTAGCCTGCATTTCGCGCTGACGGGCACGTCGTTCCTCCCTGAGCCTTCTTTGTTCGGCCAGTCGGGCTTTCTGAGCCGCTTTTTGTTCGGCCGCCTTCTGTTTCTCCTCAGCCCTGCGTTGTTTCTGTGCCGCCTTTTCGTCCGCCGCGCGTTGTTTCAGTTTTTCTTGTTGTTCTTTCTCTTTCTCCTCACGGCTTTTGCGGTAGTCCTGCTCCTGCTTGATTTTCTCTTGGGCAATCCGTTGCTGTTCAACATCCTGTTCCCGTTCTTTCTGCTCCTGTTCCTCACGGTCCTGCTGAGCCTTTTGTGCGTGCGCTTTTTCCATCGCCTCACGTCGATCCTCATCAGAGCTGTATTTCTGGTTCTCTATGTTTTTCAGGTCCTCCTCACTGATTTTCCCGTCGTCCCCGTTTTCCTTCGCCTCCGATTTTGCCTCTTCGGTGGCCTTTTTCGCTTTTTTCGCCGCCTCCCGCTGTTCTTTCAGGCGTTCCTTCTCCATCTTGGCTTTCAGCTTTTCCGCTTTGCGGCGGGCTTTTTCCTCCGCCCTTCGGGTAGCGGCATCTTTCTTCGGCTCCGTATTCTGCTGCTCCTCCGTGTTGTTGTCACCCGCAGGCGCAGCACTCTCCTCGGAAGGGACAGAAGTCTCCTCCGTCTCCTCTTGGGCCAAGACGGTGAGACAGCCTCCAACAAGGAATGCCATAATCCATATAATGAGTAACTTGCTCTTCAAAATTTTTCTTTGCCCTATTTGGTAAAATTATAGAATTGAGACGAATGGAATCAAAGGGTATCGGCAGCGGGAAAAATCCGTGCAGAACTTATACCTATAGCCGATATGCTCCGTTTCCAACTTACAAAGTTAAGAAAAAATGTAAATGACATCTATTTTTGCAAGCCTTTTATTAAGGATAGGTGTCAAGACGGCGATAAATGTGGCTCGTCAGGCGAAATATCTGTTATCCGTTAGAAATATCACAAGTTCGTTCTGTATTTTTTCATTTCCTGCCGATAATCCTCAGCGTGTCCTCCGCAGACTCTGTTGAGCAAGGCATAGAATCTGGGACCATGGTTCATCTCCACGGTGTGGCAAAGCTCATGCAGCAGCACATATTCAATCAGATGCTGAGGCAGCAGCAGCAAGTAGAACGAAAGGTTGATATGCTTGAGGTAACTGCAGCTGCCCCAACGCGATTGGGCACTATTGATGCTCACACCCGTGTAAGTAAATCCATGCTGCCGTGCCAGTCGGTCCAGCCAGACGGGCAGTTCCTTTCTCGACTTTATCTTCATGCTGGCCGCAATCACATTTTTGATTCTGGACTGAATATCAGGAGCGAGAATGTTGTCATCGGGCAGCAATTGTATTCTTATCTCGTTACCAACCAGTTGTGCCAGCTGTTTGTTGCTTCTGATTATTTTGAGTTGAAGACCCCAAATGCCAATTACTGTATTCTCATCGTAGACAGCTGGAGCGGCAACAGCCTCCTGCTCCTTTTTCTTGAGCGCCTGCCGGTTGATTATTTTCCTCAGCTTCAGACGCATATCCTCATTGATGTTGGCAATATCGGACAGAAAGGAACGGCGTCCGACGATGGGGACTTTTATAAACACCTCGCCATCGATAGTCACCCCATAGGCCACATTGCGGCAGCGGGAGAGAAAAACCTTGATAGGGCCAAACTCATCATCGTTAAATATTTTCAGGGGAAGTGTCTCTTTCATAGTGGCAAAGTTACGCATATTTCCATTTTGATAGGGCGGAAATAGGGCCCAAACGCCCGAATTGAGCAAAAAAACGACAAAAAAAGAGCGATATATTTTTTTTTAAGAAAAAAGGGCGTATCTTTGCAACGTTTTTAAAACAAAGGGTGCCATAGCTCAGGTGGTAGAGCAATAGACTGAAAATCTATGTGTCCCTGGTTCAACTCCAGGTGGCACCACTCTGAATTTTAATTTCATATTCTTATTGGTTTATTGGTTAATAGGTGCCATAGCTCAGGTGGTAGAGCAATAGACTGAAAATCTATGTGTCCCTGGTTCAACTCCAGGTGGCACCACTCTGAATTTTAATTTCATATTCTTATTGGTTTATTGGTTAATAGGTGCCATAGCTCAGGTGGTAGAGCAATAGACTGAAAATCTATGTGTCCCTGGTTCAACTCCAGGTGGCACCACTAATCAAAAAGAGTCCCGTCTCTGTGAAGAGACGGGATTTTTTTTGTGCCCGATTTCGTGAAAAGACGCAAAAAACATCCTGTGAAAAGCATCGTGAATGTTTCTTTTTCATATCTTTACGCAGTAAAATAACACACACACAAATGAACACACACACATTACTCATCTCCTTGATGTCGCTGATGTCGGTGTCGGCAAGTGCCGAGACCGTGTCACTGTACGACTTTGAGGACCAAAAGCCCCTGAACAACGTCTTTTGGGGAGTGACAGAAACCATTGAGTCTAATCCGTATTCATGCGGCAATACGAGCAAGTATTGCAGCAAATTTGAGGTGTCGGGCTATGGACTGGACGGATTCAACAATACTGCCGACCTCAGCAAGTACATATTGGCGGTAGATGTCTTTGCAAACACAGATGAAACCGTCAAGTGCTATCATAAGGCGGCCGACAAAGACCTGTATCAGAGCTGCAAAGCAAAAAAATGGAACACCCTTTACTTTGATTTCCGCAGCGTGGCAAATGCATCGAGTGCAGGTATGATATATTTTGGAGGCTGTGCAAGCGGAGCCGGCACCCTCTATATTGATAATATCAGGCTGGTGACCGCAGAGGAAACCGCCTATGATTGCGACCCTATGCCCACCAAGATGGACGTGGACTATACCTATGGACGTCTGTCAATTGGTGGCGGCGGTTTTGTGTCGGGTCTGATGAGTGATGCTACGAATGGCGTCAAATATGCGCGTACTGACGTGGGTGGAGCCTACAAATGGAATGCCGCCGACTGCTCTTGGAAACAGTTGCTCAATTTTGTGAGCGAAGCCAATGCCGGATTGTTGAGCGTAGAGTCGTTCGCAACCGACCCCAATAATGCCAATAACTTGTATCTGCTGTGTGGAAGCGAGTATCTGAGCAGTCAAAAGACGGCAGTGCTCTATTCCAACGACGGAGGAGCCACTTTCAAAGAGTCAGACCTGAATAGCCTCCCCATTTATGTGCATGGCAACGGGGACGGCCGTAACAACGGAGAAAGGATAGCAGTAGACCCCAACAACGGCAAAGTGCTGCTGGCGGGTGGGCGTCTGGGTAAGCCATTGGCCATGAGTACCGATGGCGCCAAGACGTGGACGGCTGTCACCACCTTCCCGTCAGTATATACCAGTTCGGCATCGTGGCCAGCATGGGAATCTACCAAACAGCCCACCACCGACAACCAGAATGGAATATCGTCCGTTGTGTTTGACGGCTCACAGAAACTGAGCAACGGCAACACCGCCCGCATCTTTGTAGGCGTGTCGCGCTCAAGTGCCGCCAACGTGTATAAGACAGAAGATGGAGGTGCCACCTGGACTGCCGTGTCGGCGCTGCCTACCACCTATATGCCATTGCGCATGAAGATGGACCCCGACGGCAATCTGCTGATAGTATATGCCGACAAGTGCGTGGGCGGATCGGCAGGTGCCATCTACCGCTACAATCCCAATACCGACCAGGCATTTGACATAACGCCTGCCAAGGGACTTCCGTTTGGCGATGTTATTGTTTCCCCTAAGAATTCAAAAAAACTGGTGGCCTCTACCAACAATAAATGGGTATCGCAGAAATGGGAAAATGCCCAATCGGCCAATGGAGACATCATCTACACCTCGACCGACGGCGGAACCACATGGCGCAGCTTGCAGGACAGTATGGTGCTTACCAACAATGGTGTGACCTGGGTGCCTGGCTATGCACTGCACTGGTGCGGCAGCATGTGCTTCGACCCATCCAATGACAGCAAAGTGTCGTTTGCCTCGGGCAATGGCATCTTTACCTGCAACAACGTCTGGTGCAAGGGTATTCCTACTTTCTATTTCGATGTGAATGGCTTGGAAGAGACCGTAGCCCTTGACATGGTGAGCATTCCGGGAGGAAATCCACAGTCGGTGATAGGCGACTACACCGGATTTAACCACACCTCGGTATCAGAATTTGCCCCTATACATGTGCCATCGCCTGGCACCAGCAACGGCATCGCCTATGCGGCAGGCAACACCAAAGTGATGGCCCGCGTGTCGAAATCAGAATGGAGCAGTCAGACCTCCTACTATAGTGAGGATGGCGGCAAGACATGGAGTGCCATGAAGAACCCTTCGGGCATCAAGGTGGCCCTTTCGGCCGATGGCAGCACCGTAGTGATTGTCACCTCAGGCGGCAGTCTGCAATATTCAACCGACAAAGGTCAGACTTTCAGCAGCTGCACGGGTGCCTCAACTGTCTCTTATGTGGCGGCCGACCCTGTCAATTCCAAATATTTCTATGCAGCTGCCGATGGCAAAATATACATCAGTTCGGATGGCGGCAAGAGTTTCTCCGCTTCTACCAGTCTGACCAACAACACTTGGACCCGTCTGTGCGTGGTGCCTGACCACGAAGGTTTGATATATGCTCCATGCGGGGCAGCAGGCTTGGAAGTGTCCACCGACCATGGTGCCACCTTCAGTGCGGTGAGTGGCATCAGCTCTTGTGAGGCTGTTGGTAATGGTATCGGCAAGGATGGTGACAGTTATGTGCTTTATGTATGGGGCAGCAATGCCGACCATACGGGTCTATTGCGTTCGGAGGATAAAGGAGCCACTTGGCAGATTATCAATGACGATACCCATCAGTTCGGCGGTCCGGGCAATGGCCAGTTCGTGATTGGCGACCAGAACCATTATGGACGTTTCTATATGAGCACATTGGGCATGGGCATCGTTTATGGTGACCTTGCCGCCAACTATGAGGCCCCAACCTGGAACTGCTTCACCGACAACACCACTTGTGCCTCTACCGACGTGGAGACCGTGGCTGCCGTTGATGAGAACTCCATAGTGACCCCTAATCCGTTCACAACTTCGTGCTCAATGGACGAGAACGGCGACTATGCCGTGCTGAATGTGTTGGGCTCGGTGATAGAGCGTGGCCACTATACCAGTGGTGCCCGTCTGGGTGCCAACTGGCCAGCTGGCGTCTACTTTGTCCGTATCAACGGTAACGTGGTGCGGGTCATCAAACGCTGACAAACAAGGTAAAAATCAACTGAACACCCCCTTTTTGAGGCGGGGCTGGAAGTCAAACAACA
>CALMUD010000072.1 GCA_937872735.1 uncultured Bacteroidales bacterium | reverse complement strand
ACTCGTGTGTTGCCAAGCGACACCTTGAGCAAGGCCTACACCATAGATTGGGGCGGCAAGGAGCAGGATTTGTCGAAACTGACGGGCAGTGCCACGCCATATACCTATATATATAAGGTGACCGATGTTAAATCAAGTTGCGTCAGTGTGCCTGAAACATTGTCCATCACAGCCAAACCAGCGACCAAAGTGAGTGTGAAAGCGGTGCAGACTTGTGGCAAGACCACAGTGACAACCACCCTTGACCCAACTACAGCCGCAACGGCATGGACACTTGGCGGAGCCGCACTGGCAACAACTCCGACCGAATTTACAGAATTGTCCACTCCGAACAGTGGGTTGCTGCAAGTGGTAGCGACAGAAACAGGATATTGTGCGGATACAGATACCGTGACAATTTCGGTACAGGCTGTACCCAAGAAGCCAACGACAGCGGACGTCAGTTATCTGAAGTCTCAAGCCAGCAGCTTCAAGGACGTGATGTTGACGAGCGGTGACAAAGCCGCCGTGATGAACGACGCCAGCACGGCCGACCTCGAGTTCGAGTGGAGCAGTGACGATGGCGCCAACTGGAGCACGACCGCTCCAACCCCTACGGTGAAGGATGCCGCCAGTCCGAAAGAGGAGGACGTGACCTACCGGGTCCGGGTGACCAACAAGACGACCGGCTGCCATAGCGACACCGCCACAGTGGTGGCCCGCATCTACGGAGCGCCGGTACCAAACGTGAGCGACACCGCCTACTGTGTCGGCACGACGGCAGGCGCGCTCAGCAGCAACGTGCGCATCAACCAGGCACTGGCAGGCGAGACCTACACGCTGAAATACTACGACAGCGACAAGACGACCGAGCTGACCGCAGGCGAAATACCATCGACGGCAGCAGCGGGTGTCCATACCTATTACGCCACTCAGAGCAGCGCGACAGGCGGCGAGAGCGACAAAGTCGGATTCAAGGTGACCGTCTATGGGGTGGATACCGCGCTGGTAGCGCAAGAGTCCTACCTCTACTGCAAGAACGACGTGGCCGCCGCCCTGACAGCGACCGTGAACAAAGCGGAAGCCAGCTACAAGATGAGCGACGGCCTGCAGTGGAGCAGTGGCGGCACCACATGGAGCGCCACCGCACCGACCCCAAGCACCGCCACCGTGGGCAGCGCCACCTACAACGTAAAACAGACCTACACCATCACCGCCAGCAAGGAAGTGTGCGAGGGCAAGGCCGTGAACATAACCGTGACAACGAGCGAGACGACCGACCCGACAGGCACGATGGGCGTGTCATACGTCCTTGCGGATGCCGACGGCAACGGCGGCAAGTTCAAGGACCTGCTGGGCCAGAGCGCCACCACCGTCGACGTGGAGGCAGGCTACACCTACCAGTATGCCGAGTGTGACGCGTCAGGCGTTTTGAGCGGAGCCTGGAGCACCACCGTACCGACCCCGTCGGTACCAAGCAAGAGCGACCTGAACGGCGGGAGCAAGACCATCTACTACGCGGTGAAGCGAATCGCCACCGCAGCACCAAACTGCGAGAGCGGAACCAAAGTGATAACAGTGACCATCAGCGACTCGCCAATGCCGGACGTGACACCAGGCTACTATTGCGAGGGCGAGACCATAGCCGACCTTGGCAGCAGCGTGAAAGTCAACACACAGAAGAAGACCGCGGACAAATATGAGCTGCTGTGGTACGGCACCACCAAACCGGCAAGCTCGGCCGACTATGCAGCCGGCAGCACGACAGTGCCGGCCACCCCGACCGCCACCGTAGCCGACAGCAAGACACCGAACGTGATGACCTACTACGTGGCCCAGAAGGACAACGAGACGGAAGCCATCGGCACCGCCTCCGCACTGGTAATCACCGTCTATCCGAAACCAGTCCAGACCATCACCGACCCGGCCGCCGTGTGCGAGACCGCGGTAGACCTGGGCAAGAGCCTGAAATATGACGCGGTGGTGAAGACCGCCACCTACAACACATCCTACTACAGCGACGCCGCAGGCACCACCGCACTGACGGGCAGCACCGTCACAGAGAGCGGCGCCTATTACGTCCAGACCGCCTTCGCAGTGCCGAGCGCCACCAACAGCGGCGCGGTATGCGCCTCGACCGTCGACAAGATAACCGTCACGGTGGATACGCTGACGCTGCAGAAAGTGATAGACGCTCAGACCTGCCCCAACACGGCAGCGATACTGACCGCCACCGCTGGCAGCAATGCCAAGTCCGTCGTGTTCGACTGGAGCGGCGAGAGCAACAGCGACACCAAGAGCGACGCCCAGACCCCAGCGTCAGGCAGCGCCACCTCCAAGTTCACCACCGTGGCCCTTGCGGGCAAGGCAGGCGACACCTACAAGTATGACCTGAAAGTGACCGCGGGCACGTGTACCGAGAGCCAGAAAGGCATCGTGATCACCATCGGCGACGGCCCAGTGGAAGGCACCCTGACGCTGGATGAGACAGACAACAAGGAGACGGGCAAGGTCTACACCGACACCCGCGACAATACCGCGGACCCATTCTACACCTGCGGCAACGGCATCACCGCGACCGCCAGCTTCACCAAAGACGCCACATCGGACTATACATGGAGCGACGCCAACGGCAAGAGCGTAGGAACCGGAGCGACAGCCAATCTGCCAGGAGCGGGCATCTACACCATCACCTACAATAACCAGTGCGCGACGAGCGTGAAGTTCGAGGTGAAGGACGCCAGCATCAAGGACAACAAGCTGACCGTGACAAGCAAGGTTACACCGTCCGCCACGGGCAAGGAGCTTGAGCTGTGCGAGGGCGAGGCCTTCAGCATGGACCTGGGCTACACCTGCGCCGAGGCGGGCACCATCAGCTGGACCCATGACGGCACAGCGGCAACGGGCATCAGCGGCAAGAGCGTGAGCCTGCCGAAAGCGACCCCAGCCGAGAGCGGCACCTACGCCTACACCATCACCAACCACGGCTGTACCGCCACGGGCGACACCACCATCAAGGTGAAACCATACATCCAGTTCGCCCCTGAGCAGTATGCCTACGTGGCACGCCGCGACAGCCAGCTGACCATCAAGACCAACATCACGGTACCGGCCAGCGGCACACCGTCCGACATCAGCTGGACCGAGAGCGGCACCAGCGCAGGCACCGGCAAGGACAAGGATTTGACCGTCACAAGCGACCACAGCTATCTGGTGAAGATGTCCGACGCGGATTATTGTCCTGCCGAGACGACCGTGACGGTGACCATGGACGCCCGTCTGAAACTGAGCGCAAAGGTAGACGCGAAGATGTGCCGAGGAGACAAGGGCGTCTATCTGACGATAGACACCACGGGCACGGGCAAGTTCGTCTATCCGTCCAAAGCGAAGATAACGGTGACCGAGACCATCGGCAGCGCCAGCCACACAGTGAGCGGCTGGAGCAAGGCAGGCGACACCCTCAAGCTGGAGGTGAGCCCGTCGGCCGACGCCACCTACAAAGTGGACTTCACCTATAGGGAAGGCGAGGGCGTGGATGCGCAGAGCACCAGCGCGAGCGCCAGCATCACAGTTCTTCAGCCAATCTACATCACGGTTCCTACCGGCCTGAGCGTCTGCAGCGACAGCGCCCTCGACATCACACTTGAGAAGCTGGGTCCAACGGGAACCACAGTGGCATGGGATGCTGACGCCACCATCACAAGCGGCACCACGGGCGAGAGCGTCACGGTGTCACCTGTCTACGAATCCGCCAGCGGCCTGAACCACAACTCAACGAAGTGGTACTACCTGACCGCGTCATACGAAGGCTGCCACGACAAGCGCGACTCCGTGAAAGTGACAGTGAACGAGCCGATAACCGGCACGATGCCGACGGACACCACCATCTGCGAGGGCACGAGCGTGCGTCTGGACGCAGGCAGCTACGGAGCGACCACCTACGAGTGGACGACCGCCTCTCAGGCGAGCGCCATCGGCAGCAGCCAGTCTCTGAGCGTGACCCCGAAAGCCACCACGACCTATACGGTGAGCATGGCGCGCGGCAAGTGCAAGGCGACAGCCGACGAGACAGTGAACGTGAACAGCAACCCAGTCATCACCTCGGTGGACTCACTGAGCTACCGCAAGGTGGCGATCATGGTTGACGCCTCATACGGCACCTCACCGTACTACTACTCGGTGGACAAGGGCGTATCGGACCTGAGCAACGAGAAGGACAGCCTGACCTACAGCAACCACACGGCCTACGTGGTGGACGCGGTAGGGTGCAAGGCCTCTTATCCGTTCAGCATCACGGCACCTAAGATAAAGATCCCTGACTACTTCTCGCCAAACGGCGACGGCACGAACGACGGATGGAAGATTCCGGGCATCGACCAGACCTATCCGAATGCGGAGATTACCATCTTTGACCGTTGGGGCAAGAAGATAGCCAGCTACAAGGGAGCGGACGAAGGCTGGGATGGCAAGTACAACGGCCATGACATGCCAACCACCGACTACTGGTACGAGATACAGGTGCGTGAGATAGACAAGACCTATACGGGCCACTTCACGCTGCTGAGACGATAAGAGGAAGGGACAGACAACAAGTCAGTCCGCCTATCCTGCAAAAGGAGCGCCGCAATCAGTCATCTGATTGCGGCGCTCCTTTTTTTGTTGGTGAGAAATTGATTACAAAAAGTCCCTATAAAAAAGTCCCAGATAAGTACAACTGTACTTATCTGGGACTTTTTTATAGGGTTATCTCTCCGAGGAGGGTTTTAGAATTCTATAGGAGCAACAAATTGGAATTATGCCTTTATGGAAAAGGACCATGCCCGCTGTCCTTATTCGGCAGCAACCTTATTCTCTTCCTTAGGCTCCTCAAAATCAGCTTTTCCGGCAGCGGTAAGCAGATTGTACCAGCGAATCACCTTTTTGATGTCGTTATTGTAGACGCGCTCCTTGTCATAGTTAGGAAGCACCTCGCCAAAGTAAGCACGCAGCTTCTTGACATCCTTGACGTCAATGTTTACCTGTCCACCATTCTCCTTCTTCTGAATAGAAGCGAAGACCTGACTGAGCGGAACCTCTTGTTCCTCAGTGAAGATGGCGATATCGGCCAGCGAAATCACTTTGTCGTTAGAGTAAGCAGGACAACGCTGTTTGCTGCCTAAATCTTCCACAATCAACATGTTGTTACCTTGGGAAACCAACTCGAACAACCCTGGTTTACCAGCAATGGATAAAATCTTTTTCAACATTTCTTTTCGAAGTTTTATTGATGTTTTTACGGTATATTTTTTCCGTTAATATTCAGAGACGCATTGACAAAAGGCCAAGAATCCCTATTTGGTTACAAAGGTAATAATCATGACAAATAATACCAATTTAAGCGACTTTAAAAATTCCCAATATCCCTAAAATACCTTTAACACTCCCATGCAATAAGAAATGAGTTGCTACGTTTTACTAAAAGTTCAATATCAGTCCCTAATTTTTGCAAGGAAAAAGGGACCAAAATTTCATTCTTTGATTTTAAATTCATAAATTTGCATTTTGGTATGAAAGCAAAGTATATCCTCATATTGTTAATATCAATGTTGTTCTGTTCATCGTGTTCGGAATATAGCCGATTGATGAAGAGTTCGGACAATGATTTGAAGTTCGCTAAGGCGAAAGAGTACTATCAGCGTGGCAAATACCTTCAGGCAGCCACGTTGCTGGAGTCTGTCATCATACCATTGCGTGGTACTGAGAAGGGGGAGGAGGCCTTATATATGGTAGCGAGCAGCTATTATGGCAATAGGGATTATCTGACGGCCCGCGGATATTATTCAGGATATTGCAAAAGCTATCCACGCGGCAGATATGCCGAGGAGTGCAAATTCCATGTCGGGCTGTGCTATTATAATGATTCGCCAGAAGCCAAGTTGGATCAGACCAGCACACAAAAGGCGGTAGATGAGTTTACCTCCTTCATTCAGGCCTACCCCAACAGCATATACACGGCAGAAGCGCAGTCTAAAAAACAGGAATTGCGAGACAAACTGGCCTACAAGGCTTTCCTGAATGCCCGTCTATATTATCGTTTGGGCAATTATCAGGGCAACAATTATCTGTCGTGCATAGTGGCGGCAACCAATG
>CALMUD010000071.1 GCA_937872735.1 uncultured Bacteroidales bacterium | reverse complement strand
GAGCCGGCGCGAGTGGTGCAGAAACGGAAACGTGTAACTTGTTTATAGAAAGCTGAATGGAAAATTACCTCAATCTTATCAATTTGATGAATATCTCACCTTTGTTGAATGTTCGGACTACTGGCAATTTGTTTAAAAACAATTGCATACTGTCGGACTCATTGCAGATGTTGCTGTAGATGTAATAGCGGGTGTCTGCCTTTATTTGTTGTTGTATGGAATGATGGTCGTTGTTTGCGAATATAAGGCATTGTGGCCCATAAATGCTGAAACCAGAGGCGGTTTGTCCAAGTGGTATATGATGTTGGTGCAGGTACTCCAGACACTCATTGCGAGCAGGATAAAAAGACAAATGTCTCAGTGTACTGTCCCAATTTTGTGCTATTCGTTCGGGATAAACCCATAGATTGCCCGATAGTAACAATATTATTAGTGTAGGTCCAGCTATTCTCACTTGCCGCAGAGAATAATTATGAAACAACATATTTAGGGCTATGGCCGTCAGCAGCAAATATTGCATCACAAAATAGCGGCACCCGAAACTGTTTTGCAAAGGCAATGTTACACACATAAAGGCAATCTGTAATAGTGTATAAGCGAGCAATAGCAACTGGTTATCTTTGCAAAAAAGAGAATGCCAACCTTTGCGCCAGACTGTCAGCAGAATGAATATCCAGATAAACACGCGACCAAAATCGAGATTGCGCCAGCCATACACTGCTAAATTTTTAAGCATGGCCGATGGCTCTGCCCATTGCCCTGAATCAGCCCATTCATTGCCAGGAGAACTGAAAATCCACCCTTGATGAGTATATCGGAGCAACAGATAAGTCAGAACCACGCATACGCCAGGAATGGCAGGCCACAATTTGCGAAATATGTTGATGGATTCCTGTTTTCGATGTAGCCAGAGCTGAACAGCAAACACAATCATCAGGACAGCCGCTACTATCATGCCCCGGCGACTGACCATACAGAGTAATAGCCAAGCCACTGACATGGATTTTGAGTTCCGTTCGGCCATGCCATTGAATGACCAAAGGGCGAAAAAGAGTAGCCAAACGTCAGTGCCAGGCAATAATAGCTGAGTCAGGAAGGTCGGGTCTGCCAATAATAAGGCCATGCCTATAGCCAGTTGCCAAAAGGGGCGAGGTTGATAGCCTATAGTTTGAGAGGCCAGCCGCATAGCTTGCCAAACGGCCCCCAGCATGGCAGGCAGAAAGAACAGATGCGTTACCCACATTGACTTGCCAAACAGCGTCCACAGACATGCCAACAGATATTGAAAAATGCGGGGGTCTCCATTGTCATAATTTCCACTGAAGAATAGACATTGAAGATGTGTGTCGAAATAGAAAGAAGCGGGTCGGCTGAAGCAAGATATGGAATCGCTAAAAAAAGTGATTTGATGAGCCAACAGAATCTTAACAATAACAAAAAATGTCAGTACAGCTGCCATCAACCACCTTTGACTCCTATTCCTCTCCATGAAGTTATCTTGCTCTTATGATACGTCCTATCAATCCGCCAATCCATTCGTGCAAGATGGGTTGCCACTGGTTGACGATAAAGTAGTTGAATTCTGTGATTGGGGTTGGATTGTCAGCTGCAGCAATCTGAGGTATTACATCCACGGAATAAAAGTCAGCCTTATAGTGCAACTGTTTGCAATACATTATGGTACGTTGCATGACATAATCAGAGTTGACAATCAGCACTTTGCTTTTATTTCCAGTTATCCGTTGACTAAATTGTATGTTTTGAAAAGTGTTAAGGGCATTAGGTTCAATAATAAGATCAGAATCCTTGATGCTGAATTCTGTAATCATATAATGGCGGAAAAAGGAAGAATCGCCCAACCCTACTGAATAGCTGTCATCTCCTGTAACCAACACTTTGCGAGCTTTCCCACTTTTATAAAAATGGACAGCATCCAACAAACGGTCGGCGGCATCGTTATATTCAATACGATGACGCAGAGAATCGCACTCAGAATAGCCACCTGGTACTATCACATAGTCGTAAACGACTGTACTGTCAGCCTCTTTTATCATAAAGCTTTGTTTTACCGAATTCTCTTGCAATCTCACATTTGAAGATATCAGTAACAAAACAGCGGCTGCTCCTATCATAATAAGTCGCCGCTTACGGGTATTCATGAAGGCGGCTACCACCAGACAAGCCAAAATGTAGGTCCATGGGCTGAGCATAAAAGCCAATGCCTTTGAAAAGAAATAATACATGACAAATTAATTGAATATAGACCTAACGCTGCGTTCCTCTTATTTCTTTAGAAACTCATATTCGATGGTTGTTTTCAGACCATCTTCCAATTTGACGGGAGCAACGAAGTCAGTCTTTTTAACATTGTTGCCAACGAAATAGGTGTCCTGACAGAATTTCTTGACACGGATGGAACTGATAGGCAGTTTGGTGTGAAGAATAAAGGCCAGCACATCGAAACATTTTCCACCCATATATCCTAACCAGTATGGCCAATGAAAGATGCCTTTATGAGGCTTCCCGAGATATTTATATACATCTAGGACAAGAGAATTCATATCGTAGGCTGGTTCATCGCAATAGTTGAAGAGATGTTCGCCTGGTCCATTGTTGATGCAGAACTGAAGGAAAGCAGCCACATTCTCGACGTAGTTCATCGACTTTCTGTTTTTGCCGTCACCCACCATCGGGAATCGTCCGCTGGCAATCTGGTGAAGCAAATTGTAAACATTTCCCCGGTTTCCCTCTCCAAATATCACAGTAGGACGAATGATGGTCAGACAGTTGTTGCTGTCGGAAGTCTGCCATTCACGATATTTGCCCTCTGCGAGGAATTTGGTACGTCCGTAATCATTGAAGTAATCAATTTTGCCAGTCTCGTCGGTGCCAACAGGAGCAAAACCGTAGACAGCGACAGAACTGGTGAACATGATTTTGTGAATGCCGAGTTTGGCGCAAGCCTCGCAGACGTGAGCGGACCCCTCCACATTAACCTCGTCGTAAAGAGATGTGGGGGTGACATCGTCGCGATGTTCAGCTGAGAGATTGATGACAACCTCACTGCCTTGCAGTATATCCAGAAGGGAATTCATGGGTTGCTGCCCGGCTATTTCAGCGGCACCTGGAGCAGCCAGCTTGTCAGTTAGAGATTCAGGGAAACAATTGGACTCATCAGGCTTGTTTCTTACATCAATTCTGTGCCATAGCTCTGGATATTTTTCACTTCTCCTTTTGTCAGCTATTTTCACAGAATGTCCCTCAGCCAAGAGCCGGGCTGTTAGTCTGGTTCCTACGAATCCAGCACCACCGATGATTGTAATATTCATTGTTTCATTTATTTTTAATTGTCAATTTTAGATATTGTTCATGGTATTTTTCCCACATGTTGGACAAAGTAAAGCTTTCCTCGTATTTTTTGCGTGAAGCCTCACCCATTTCTTTTTGCTTATCAGCATTGCCGATAATAGTTTTCAGATTATTTACAATGCTGTCAATGTTTTCATCAGCCAGAAATCCGTTGCTATTATCCACCAATTCGGAGATGCCTCCTACATTGGAAGCCACAACCGGCTTGCCTGCCGAAAGAGCCTCGATGATAGTGATGGGAAGTCCCTCGTATTTTGAAAACAAAGAGAATACGGTACAATTGCCAATGAGAGCACTGGCATTAGGAATATCGCCCAGCAACAATACATTTTGAGGAATGTCGTGCTCAGCTTTCACTTCATCCATTGTCTCTTCCACACTGCCACCAATCCAAATGAACAAAGCTCCGTCTCCATAAGATTTAGCTACTTGTAGAAACAAGTCCAAATTCTTAGGATAGGCAATTCTTCCTATAGTCATGACGATAGGTCTTTGACCTGCCACTTCTTTTATGTTACTGTCCAAATCAGCCTTCGTCGGTTCTTCTATTCCATTGTAGATGTAGCTTACATTTCTTGATATCTTTTCAGC
>CALMUD010000070.1 GCA_937872735.1 uncultured Bacteroidales bacterium | reverse complement strand
CTGGTCAAGCGTCAGCAGCTTGGAGGTATCGGCCCTCAGCAGGATGTCACCATCCTGGAAACCTGCCTTCTGGGCTGCCTCGCTGAACTCCATGCCAGCCTTGACCGACTGCAGCGGCATATAGGTATGGCCGTAGGCATAAAGCACTCCCACAAAAATCATCAGGGCAAAAATGAAATTGAACAGCACTCCCGCCACCATCACCAGCAGACGGTGCCAGGCTGGATGAGAACGGAATTCCCACGGCTGCGCCGGCTTGTCCATCTGTTCCGTATCGAGGCTCTCGTCTATCATGCCCGCAATCTTGGTGTAGCCGCCCAGCGGCAGCCAGCCTATGCCATACTCCGTACCCGTCTTTTTGGAGACGTGCTTGTAAAGCGTAAAACCCGGATTGAAGAATATGTAGAACTTGTCCACCTTCATGCCAAACAGACGGGCAAAAAGGAAATGACCAAATTCATGAATAAGCACCAGCAGCGAGAGGCTGGCCAGAAACTGGATGATGACGATTAATATACCCATTGTGAGGTTGTTATGTTTCTAAATAAGGTAAAAAACGGGAACAGGCATCAGACCATCGAAGCAGCCAGTTGGCGGGCCTCGGCATTGGTGGCGATAAGCTGTTCGTAAGTAGGGTTGGATATGAATGAGCAACGGCCCATCACCTGCTCTATGATGTCAGACATCTGCAAGAATCCGATTTTATGTTCCAGAAAGGCGGAAATAACCACCTCATTGGCAGCATTAAGTATGCAAGGCATATTGCCCCCCCGCTCCATGGCATCGTAGGCCAGCTGCAAGTTGCGGAATACCTTGCGGTCAGGTTTCTCAAAATCGAGATGCGGATAATTGGCAAAATCGAGACGTGGATAATCGCTCTGCACCCGATCGGGATAGCTGAAAGCATACTGGATAGGCAAACGCATATCAGGCACTCCCAGCTGGGCCTTTACAGTCCCGTCACGGAACTGCACCGCCGAGTGCACCACCGACTGCGGATGTACCAGCACCTCTATCTGGTCGGCGGTGACACCAAACAGCCAGCGGGCCTCAATCACCTCAAAGCCTTTATTCATCATAGAGGCAGAAGCGATGGTGATGCGGGCTCCCATATTCCAGCTGGGATGCTTGAGCGCCATTTCGGGGGTGACAGACTTCAGATAATCAACATCCTTGCCGCGAAACGGCCCGCCCGAAGCGGTAAGCAATATCTTCTCGATGGGATTGCGCAACTCGCCTTGCAGACACTGGAAAATGGCCGAATGTTCCGAATCGACAGGAATGATGGGTGCGCGGTATTGCTGCGACAGGTTCATCACCAGCTGACCCGCCACCACCAGCGTTTCCTTGTTGGCCAAGGCTATTATCTTGCCAGCCTTGATGGCCTCAATGGTAGGCTGCAGACCCGAATAGCCGATAAGGGCGGTGAGCACCATATCCACCGGCTCCATACGGGCCACATCGCACACCGACTGGGTGCCGGCATACACCTTCATGGGCAGGTCGGACAATGCCTCGTTCACCTCGGCATAGTGTTCCTCATTGGCCACCACCACCACCTCCGGGCGGAACTGGCGAGCCTGGCTTATCAGCAAGTCTATATTGTTGTTGCCTGTGATGGCATAGGCCTCAAAAAGGTCGGGATGGCGCGATATGACGTCGAGCGCCTGCGTGCCTATGGAGCCTGTGGAGCCCAGAACAGCTATTTTTTTCTTCAACATTGTCTGTAATATATCAGTAAAATTAAAACTTCAAATAATTTTCAGGATTGCGTGATACTCCTTCCTGCCAGAGTTCAAAAGTAAATTCGCATTTGTCGTTCTCGGGAAAAGAAGAGAGGGCCTCACCAGCCTGCACCTGGTCGCCCACCCGTTTGGTGAAGGGGCGGCGGCAACGGTACACCGACACAAAATCGCCTTTGTGCTGAATCTGCATCTGATATTCACCCGAAGCCGACAGACCTTCGGCCACCACAGTGCCAGCCATGGAGGCATAGATGCCAGACCGGGGCCTCAGGCTGAGGGTGATGCCATATTGGTCGGCAGCGGGATTGTAGTGTCGCACCACTACTCCGCTGGCAGGGGTGTGCATCAGGTAGCCCAGCCGCTCGGCCTCCTCGGTGGTGGCATCGTTACCCTGGCTGCCGGCCGCCATATCATTGCGGGCATCTGCCTCGTATTGATTGTCAAAATTTTTTTCCTTCTCGCTTGCCTCTATGTTGATACGGGCATAATCGCGGTGCACCAGCGTATCTATATTGGAGAGTGAGTCCATCGACACCTTGCCCGTCATCATGTTCTGCAGCGAGGTCAGATATTGCTGCTGCCCTTTCATGGCGGTCTCTATGGAGTCGATGGTAATGGCATCTTTCACCACTTGCTTGCGCAGTCCAGTGGAAGCGGCATAGCCGGGAAAGAAGGAACTGAGCGGAGTCTTGACCAGCAGAAAGGCGACCAGAAAGAAATAGACGACCGCCACCACAAAGCAAAAGAGAATGACGTGCAGACGCGAAAGACGGATGCCCCAGCTCTCCTCCAGCGTGTTCTCGTTGAGGATGGATAGCTTGTACTTGAACCTTAGTTTATGTATGAAGTTGTCTAATTTCTCACTCATCAGAATGTTCTCTTTATCCGGACGGAACTGCTTCCGCCACCGCGCATTAAGTAGCAAAGTTAACAAATCGGACGCTAAATAGGCAATTATTAAGTGAAATTAACCTGATGTAAAATCTATATAGATATTTACCTCTCTGTAAATCAGCAATAAAACATATTATTTTGAAAAAATATGCGATTTTACTTGACAAGGGGTAAATAAAGTATTACCTTTGCACTCGCAATCAAGGAAAGAGTCCGAAAGGAAATTTCAAAGATTGAGTGTATGCGGGGTAGAGCAGTTGGTAGCTTGTTGGGCTCATAACCCAGAGGTCACTGGTTCGAGTCCAGTTCCCGCAACAGGGGTGGTAGACCTGGGAAAATCTTCGGATTTTCTCGGGTCTTTTTTTTGCGCGGTAATGAAAATTCATCAGCAATTACACTAAAAAAACGCAGTCGGAGAAACTTGTTCTCCGACTGCGTTTTTTACGTTATAAATAAATAGGGGCGAGTGCCTAAGCCTCAGCGCCACCAAATTCCATCAGATAAGCCTTGATGAAGTCATCAATATCGCCATCCATCACCGACTGGACATTCGACGACTGGAAATTGGTGCGGTGGTCCTTCACACGACGGTCGTCAAAGACGTAGCTGCGTATCTGTGACCCCCACTCTATCTTCTTCTTTCCTGCCTCCACCTTCTCGCGCTCGGCCATACGGTGTTTCAGTTCCTTGTCGTAAAGTATTGAACGCAACTGGCGCATGGCATTGGCGCGGTTCTTTGGTTGGTCACGCGTTTCCGTGTTCTCCACCAATATCTCCTCCTGCTCGCCCGTGTAAGGGTCAGTGTACTGATAGCGCAGGCGCACGCCCGACTCCACCTTGTTCACATTCTGACCACCCGCACCACTTGAACGGAAAGTATCCCACGACACATTGGCCATATTCACTGTCACCTCAATGCTGTCATCGACCAGCGGCACCACAAAGACCGACGAAAACGAAGTCATACGCTTGCCCTGCGCGTTATAGGGCGACACACGCACCAGGCGGTGCACCCCATTCTCACTCTTCAGGTAACCATAGGCCATATCGCCCTCAATCTCTATTGATGCAGTCTTGATGCCTACCGTATCACCCTCCTGATAGTTGGAGATAGTATACTTGTAGCCATGGCGCTCACACCAACGCTGATACATACGGAACAGCATATTGGCCCAGTCCTGCGCCTCAGTGCCACCGGCACCCGCCACAATCTTGAGCACCGCGTTCATCTTGTCCTCCTCGTTGCGCAACATATTGCGCATCTCCAGATTCTCCACCTGCCCGATGGCCTTGGCATAAGCCGCATCCACCTCCTCTTCGGTCACCAGTTCCTCCTTGAAGAAATCGTAGGCATTCTGGCTCTCGTCAGCAGCAGCCTGCACCGCATTATACAAGTCCACCCAGCTCTTCAGGTCCTTCACCTTCTTCATCTGCACCTCGGCAGTCTTAGGGTCGTCCCAGAATCCTGGCACCTGCGTGCGCAGCTCCTCCTCGTGTATCTGAATCAGTTTGGCATCGACGTCAAAGATACCTCCTCAACGCGCCAACGCGTTCCAACAAATCTTTAAGTTGGTCTGTAGTAATCATAAATTATCTATTAATAATGTTTATTTCAATGCTGATACATCAGCTCTATCTCCTTGGCATAATGGGCATTGATAACCTTACGCTTCAATTTCAGTGTCAGCGTCAGTTCATCATTGTCCGGTGAGAATGGCTGCTCAAGCAGCGTGAAATATTTCACCTGCTCATAAGCGGCCAATCCCTTCTGCGTCTCGGCTATCCGTTCTGTGAAGAATTTGATAATTTGCTCATTCTTCAGCAAATCGGACATATCGTTATACACAATGCCCTGCTCCTTGGCATACGTCTCTAACGCATCATAAGCAGGCACAATGAGTGCGGTGACATACTTGCGAGAATCGGCAATGATAGCCGACTGCTCCACATATTTATCACCCTCCAGCAGATTCTCGATTTGCTGAGGCGCAATGTATTTTGCATTCGAAGTCTTGAACAATTCCTTGATACGCTCAATCATGATGAGCTGAGTGCGGTCTTTGTCCACAATCACCGAGCCGGCATCACCCGTACGGAAGAACCCATCCTCAGTGAAACTCTCCTTATTGGCCTCAGGCTTATTGTAATAGCCCTTGGTAATGGTACGTCCCTTGACCAGAATCTCGTTGTTCTCGCCAATTTTTACCTGAAGGTCTGGCATCACATCGCCCACCGATTTCAGATTGTAGCACCGGTTATACTGGCTGTAGCAGCTCACGGTGGCAAAAGTCTCGGTAAGTCCGTAACCCACCACCAGATTGATGCCCACACTGTGCATGAATATATTCACCCGTTCCGACATCTGTGAGCCGGCACATGGGAAGAATGTTCCCCTGTCGAGGCCGACCGCCTTGCGCAGAATGTTAAACAGGGTCTTTTCGTAAAACTTATAGCGGAGACGCAGCAGCAGCGGCGCATTCTTGCCCGGCATACGGTAGCCTATATTATACTTCTCGCCCACCTTGATGGCATGACGCATCAGCGCCTGCACAGGAGCAGGGAAGGAATCAATCTTGTCCTGCACTCCCGAGTATACCTTTTCCCAGAAACGGGGAACCGCACACATCATGTTAGGATGCACCTCTTTGAGTGACTTGAGTATTTCCTTAGGATTCTGATTGATATACACTACAATGCCATTATAGAGGCAGAGGTAGAACCATCCGCGCTCAAAAATATGGCTGAAAGGCAAGAAACTGATAGAGGTCTGCGACATGTCACTGAGTATAGGCAGACGGATGCCATGAATGCGGACAGCCTCCTCACAGTTGGCATGCGACAGCATAACCCCCTTGGGTTCGCCAGTAGTACCCGATGTATAGATGAGGATGGCCAAATCGTCATCGGACAACGACTGCTGCCGACGTTCCAGTTCGGCCGGTGCCTCTGCATTATCGGCTCCCGCCTTCACAAAATCGGAAAAAGTGATGGCTTCTGGCCGGTTGTGATTGTCAATGGAGGGGTCAATGGTAACAATACATTTCAGATACTGGTTGCCATTCTCGAGCACCTTCACCGACTCGTCAAACTGGTATTGCTCTCCCACAAAGATGATGCTGATTTGAGCATCGTTGATGATATATTCTATCTGCTCGGCCGACGAGGTGGCATACATAGGCACAGAGACGCCTTTCACAGCGTGGCAGGCGTAGTCCACCTCCACTATCTCGTGCATATTCTGCGCGAATATGGCCAGTTTCTCATGCTCTTTCAAGCCATAGTTGAGCAAAGCCAAGGCCGTAGCCTTCACACTCCCCGCCAGCACATTCCAGGATATTCCATCCCAGGTGCCTGTCGACTGATTTCTGAATTTGACGGCACATCGGTCACCATATTTCTTGGCGTTTTCAAACACCAGACGTCCAAAATGAATTTCGTTCATAAATAATTATATGCTATGTAATGTTATCTATCGTGGCAAAATTCTTATTTCATCCCAAACGGAGGAACTTGCCAACGGATGTATTTGTCAAAAGAAAAACTGCGAAATCATTGAGAAGAGAAATTGTTGTCAGAGCCGTCCCCCTTCTGCTCCACCACATTTGATGTAAGGTAAAGCATTTTGTGCGAGCGGACCTTCATAAGGGCCTTCTGCGCAGCCTTCTGCTGCGACTCGCGCTTGGTATAGCCAGAACCCGAACCTGCCGGAATGTTGTTGACGAGCGCCATACTCTTGAACTGCGGCGTCTTGTCGCCATCCTCCGAGCAGTCGAGCAATTCGAACTCCAGTTTCGCCTTGTTCTTCTGACACCACTCTATCAGTCGCGACTTGAAGTTCTGTTCCTCGCATACCAGCTTCTCTATATTAAGGAAACGCGCCAGCACCACATTCTCAAAAAAATCAAGACAACCGGCATAGCCGTAGTCAAGAAAAATGGCACCTACCAACGCTTCGAGCGCGTTGCCATATATATTGATGTTGTGCTGGTGCATCTTGTTCTGGATAGTGACCACATGGTCCAGACCCATATCCAGAGCCACTTTGTTAAGAGTTTCGCGCTGCACCATTTTAGAGCGCGTATTAGTCAAAAATCCCTCCTTGCGGTTAGGATACCGGCGGTATAGAATATCGGCTGCCACTGCATCGAGCAGCGCATCCCCCAAAAATTCCAGCCGTTCATTGTCCACCTCGTGCCCATCCAGCTTGATGGCTGCCGACTTGTGCGAAAAAGCCACCTGATAATACTGGATATGCTTGGGTATGACATTGAGAGAAGACAACAAAAGATAAGGCTCTTTTCGGGGGACCGTTAAGAGCCTTATTTTTTTTAATAAATATTTTATCACGTTACTTGCTTGCAAATTTCTTGATGATTACAGAAGAATTGTGTCCACCAAAACCGAAAGTGTTAGAAAGAGCGGCACGAACCACCCGCTTCTGGGCCTTTCCGAATGTACAATTCAACTTAGGGTCCATATCAGGATCCACATCATCGTCAGCGTGATTGATGGTTGGCGGAATAATATCATTCTGTACAGCAAGCGTACAGAAGATAGCCTCAACGGCACCGGTAGCACCCAGCATATGTCCCGTCATCGACTTAGTGGAGCTGATGTTCAATTTGTAAACCTGTTCGCCGAAGACGGCCTTCACACCTTTGATTTCAGCCAAGTCACCCGCAGGTGTGGAGGTGCCATGAACATTGATATAGTCAATGTCAGCAGGCTCCATGCCAGCATCTTTGAGTGTGGCCTCCATCACCAGTTTAGCGCCAAGGCCCTCCGGATGAGGAGCAGTCATGTGATGGGCATCGGCCGAGCCAGCCGCACCAACGACCTCTGCATATATTTTGGCACCGCGTTTCTGCGCATGTTCCAATTCCTCCAATATCAAGCAGCCAGCGCCCTCGCCCATCACAAAGCCATCGCGTGACTTGCTGAAAGGACGGGAAGCGTGTTCAGGGTCTTCATTACGCGTAGAGAGGGCGTGCATCGAGTTGAAGCCTCCCACTCCAGCGGCTGTAATGGCAGCCTCTGAGCCACCTGTCACTATAACATTGGCCTTGCCCAGACGGATGGTATCAAATGCACATCCCAACGCGTTGGTCGATGATGCACAGGCTGATACCGTACCGTAATTAGGACCCCTGAATCCATACATCATGGAAATATGACCAGCGGCAATGTCGCCAATCATTTTCGGAATGAAGAACGGATTGAAACGGGGAGTCTTTTCCGGGTCTGTATAATATGCCGCAACCTCTTCCTCAAAAGTTGAGATGCCGCCAATTCCCGATGCGAAGATGACACCGACACGGTCGGTATCCAGCTTCTCCATGTCAAATGCCGCATCCTCCACAGCCTCCTTCGCAGCCGCTATGGCAAACTGCGCATAAGGATCATACTTGCGTGAATCTTTCTTCGTGAAATACAGCAGCGGGTCGAAGTTCTTCACCTCGCACGCAAACTGCGTTTTGAATTTGGATGCGTCAAAATGGGTTATCGGGCCTGCGCCACTCACGCCATTCAAGGCGGCTTTCCATGTTTCTGGAACGCTATTGCCAAGAGGTGTAACGGCACCCAAGCCAGTTACTACTACTCTCTTTAATTCCATACTTTATGAAAAGTGGTTTATTTTGCTGCTGCCTCAATATGAGCAATAGCCTCACCTACGGTTGTGATCTTCTCAGCTTCCTCATCTGGAATGGTGATTCCGAATTCCTTCTCGAATTCCATGATCAACTCAACAGTGTCAAGAGAGTCAGCACCCAGATCGTTTGTGAAGCTTGCTTCTGGTGTAACCTCTGATTCTTCAACACCTAATTTGTCAACGATGATAGCTTTTACTCTTGATGCTACGTCTGCCATAATTTTATTTTTTTTAGTTAATATTAAAATACTAATTTTGTGGCTGCAAAGAAACGAATTTTATTCCTATTCAGCAACGTTTAAACAATAATTTTGCACAAAATTAGTTTTTTTGAGCAATTTTTTACATAAAATTTGGATTCTTTGACAGAAAAAAAGAATGTTTTATAACATACTATCAAGTCATGATAAAAAAAATCGCAATTTTCGCTTCCGGCTCCGGCAGCAATGCCGAAAACATCATCACCCACTTCAAGGGCAACAAGGATATTGAGTTCCCGTTTATCCTTTGCAACAAGAAGGATGCCTTTGTGCATGAGCGCGCTAAGAAACTTGGTGTCCCTTCTTTTACTTTCTGCAAACAGGAATTGGAAGACGGCACCATACTCAAAAAATTACAGGACAACAACATCGATTTCATCGTGCTGGCCGGATTCCTGCTGAAGATGCCCGACAACATTGTGGAGGCTTATCCTCGCCGCATTGTCAACATTCATCCAGCTCTGCTGCCTAAATACGGGGGCAAAGGTATGTATGGACTGCATGTGCACGAGGCGGTTGTGGCTGCCCATGAGAAGGAAAGCGGAGTCACCATTCACTATGTAGACAACCACTACGACCATGGCAACATCATTTTGCAAGGCAAATGTCCGGTGGCGCCTACCGACACACCGGAACAGGTGCAACAGAACGTGCATAAACTTGAATATGAGTATTTTCCAAAGGCTATAGAAATGGCCTTGAAAAATCTGGACTGATTCTCCTTGCTCCATATTCACTACCTATATATTATAAGGTCAATCCTTAAACATTCAGAATGGAAGAAAGAAAACAACGTACCGAGATATCATCGATGGGCGAGTTCGGACTCATCAATCACCTCACCGAGAATTTGCCAGCACCCAACGCCAGCACTTGCAAAGGCATTGGCGATGACGCTGCTGTGCTCGACTACAGCGGCAACAAGCGGACACTGGTCACTACCGACCTGCTGCTGGAGGGGGTGCACTTCGACCTCACCTACACTCCGCTCAAGCACCTTGGCTACAAGGCGGCAGTGGTCAACTTCTCCGACATCTATGCCATGAACGGTACCCCCAGACAGATTACCGTATCGCTTGGCATCTCCAAAAAATTTGCCGTAGAGGACGTTGATGAACTGTATGCCGGCATCCGCATTGCCTGCGAACACTATGGAGTGGACATTGTGGGCGGCGACACTTCGGCATCACTCACGGGACTATCCATCAGCATCACCTGCATCGGCGAGGCTGAACCCGACAAGATTGTCTATCGCAACGGGGCAGGCAGCACTGACTTGATATGTGTGTCGGGCAATCTTGGCGCCGCCTACATGGGACTGCTGCTGCTTGAACGCGAGAAAGACGTCTATGCCCAGACTCAGGTGCAACCCGACTTTGCCAGCAAGGAGTACATCATTGAACGCCAGCTGAAGCCAGAGGCCCGCCGCGACATTGTGGAGGCACTAGACCGCATCCATGTGGTGCCTACCTCCATGATGGACATTTCAGACGGACTATCGTCGGAACTGCTGCACATCTGCAAACAGAGCAACACGGGCTGCCGCATCTATGAGGAGCGCATTCCTATTGACTATCAGACGGCTGTCATGGCCGAAGAGGTCAACATGAATGTCACCACAGTGGCCCTGCATGGCGGTGAGGATTATGAACTGCTGTTCACAGTGCCACTCAAAATGAACGATGTGTTCCAGAATCTGCCTGGCATCAAGGTGATTGGCCACATGACCGATGCCAGCCTCGGCTGCAATCTCATCTGCCGCGATGGACAGGAATTTGAACTTCGGGCTCAAGGGTGGAATGCTTTTACTAAAACAGAGGATGAAAATGCCGAAAGCAAAAAGGCTGACGGAAATGAGACAGACAATTCTGCCACTGACAATAAAAAATAAGCCGAGAGGCATCCATTATCTTTATGAAAATAGCCATATTTCCGGGCAGTTTTGACCCGTTCACCATCGGACACTACTCCATAGTGAAAAGGGCTTTGGTCTTTGTTGACAAAGTGGTGATAGGAATTGGCGTGAATCAGGCAAAACGGCGCACCTATTTTTCGGCCGAAGCCCGTATGGAAATCATACGAAAGGCCTTTGCCAATGAGCCCCGCGTGGAAGTGCGCAGTTATGATGCCATGACGGTCGATTTTGCCAAGGAGGTGAATGCCACCATCATTCTGCGTGGCATCCGCTCCATTCAGGATTTCGAGTACGAAAAAACCATTGCCGACGCCAATCGGGCGCTGTCGGGCATCGACACCATTCTGCTCTTTACCGAGCCTCAGCACTCCTACATCAGTTCTACGGTGGTGCGTGACGTGCTGCAATACGGCAAGGATGCCTCCGAATTTTTGCCGCCAAACACGGATTTGAGTACCTTGAAAAACAAATGAGACCATGAAAACGGACGAGGAATATATGCGGATGGCCCTGCAAGAGGCACATAAGGCGGAGGAGGACGGTGAAATTCCCATCGGAGCCGTCATTGTGGACAAGCAGGGACTGTGCGTGGCCCGCAGCCACAACCAGACCGAGATGCTGCACGACGTGACAGCCCATGCAGAGATGCTCGCCTTGACCATTGCCGCTGAAGAATGTGGCAAATACTTGACCGACTGTACCTTATTTGTAACTGTGGAGCCTTGCATCATGTGTGCGGGCGCCATAGGATGGGCTCAGGTGGGGCGCGTGGTGTATGGTGCTACCGACCCCAAACGGGGGTTCTCGCTGTTCAGCCCGTCACCCCTCCACCCTAAATGCGTTGTCACTGCAGGCATTTTAGCCGACGACTGCGGTAAATTGGTTTCCGATTTTTTCAAACGGAAAAGATAACGGAAAATCATATTTATCTGTTCAAAAATATTTATCTTTGCATTTCATATTATATTGTACAAAAATATATTTTTTGTGGGCGAGAAATTTGAATTGATAGCAAAAACCTTTCAGGGACTTGAGGAAGTTCTTGCTAAGGAATTGGTAAAACTGGGAGCCGAAGAGGTGGAGGTTTTACGCCGGGGCGTAAGTTTCAAGGGCGACCAGGAAATGATGTATAAGGCCAACTTTTGCTGCCGCACTGCGGTCCGCATCATCAAGCCAGTACTGAAATTCACAGCAGAGGATGCTGATGAGGTATACGAAAAGGTAAAGGCTTTTGAGTGGGAAAAATATTTGGATAAGACCAAGACTTTTGCCATTGATGCCGTTGTCTATTCTGAAATTTTCCGTCACTCCCAATTTTTATCTTACAGAGTCAAAGATGCCATTGCCGACCGATTTATGGAAAAGAACGGTTGGAGGCCTTCTGTGCGTCTTACCAATCCAGACCTGAAAATCAATGTGCACGTGTCGCACAACGAGGTCACCCTCTCCTTTGATAGCTCGGGTGAACCCCTCTATCGCCGTGGCTACCGCACCGACCAGACCGAAGCACCCCTCAACGAGGTGCTGGCTGCCGGATTGCTGCTGCTGGCAGGATGGGACGGACAGCAGGACCTGATTGACCCCATGTGCGGTTCGGGCACTTTTCTTACCGAGGCGGCACTCATTGCCCGCAACATTGCCCCTGGCATCTACCGCAAGAGTTTCGATTTTGAAAAATGGCCAGACTTTGATGCTGACTTGCTGCAAAAGTTGTTTGAGGACGACTCTCAAGAACGTGAGTTCACTCACACCATCTACGGCTCTGACATTCTGAAACAGGCCATCGCTATTGCTGAGGACAATGTGCGCAGCGCTGGCGTCAGCAAGTTTGTCGACCTCAAAGTGTGCCCTATACAGGAGTTGGAAGTCCCTTCCAACGACGCTCTGGTCATATTCAACCCGCCTTACGGCAAACGAATCAAGGTAGACGACCTCTCGCAGCTGTATGCCGAAATCGGCAGCAAACTGAAGAAGGACTTCACTGGCATGAGTGCATGGCTGATTGTTGAACCAAACGAGGCTACCCAAAATATTGGGCTGGCCCCTTCCAAACATATTGCAGTTGACAATGGCGGCATCCCTTGCGAATTCCGCAAATACGAGATGTTCCAGGGGCGGCGTGACGATTTCTTGCGTGAACGCGCTGAGAACGCCACTCCTGCAGCCGAAGGGGAGACTGCTGAAACGGCAGCCGTACCTGAGACGAAAAAGGAGGAAGAACCTGCTGAGAATCCAGGCTACACATTCCATGTGTATGACTATAAGGACCCTGCCGCCATTGAGACAGAAGAGGACTCCAAAGAGGACGGCAAGGATGACCGCCGTGGCGGATTCCGTCGCGAAGGCGGAAGCGACCGCTTCCGTAGATCGGAAGAGCACACGTCTGAACT
>CALMUD010000069.1 GCA_937872735.1 uncultured Bacteroidales bacterium | reverse complement strand
CACTCTTTCCCTACACGACGCTCTTCCGATCCAAGAGATAGTAAGCACCAGCGTTATAAGCAGCCGATGTGTTTCCTGCAAATTGCACCGACACGTCTTTCGCATCTGTGCAGTTGTCACTCCACCACCCCTTGGCCAGACCTATTGTCCGTACCGAATCCAGCACCTGCTCTTTGGTCAAGGCCGTTTCACATTCGTCAGCACGCAGGGTAATCGATTCCTCATGGATGTTGCACGTAGGCGCCACATTGTCGCTCACCACCACTTTGGCGGTACATTGGGCCGTCAGACCTGAAAGGTCAGTCAGTTTGTAAATGAAATCGGAGGCCGTGGGATGTGTGGAAGCATAACTGTAACTACCAGCCGACACAGCGCTCACTCCATCCCGAGTTGCCAATCCACAGTTGTCAGAGCCGAGATCTGCACCTCCAGTCAAGGAAGTCAGCACATCGGCCGCCGAAAACTCGCACTTTTCGTTCGATGAAAAAATTGTCAATGTGGACACAGTAGCCGGGCATTTTGGAGCCGTCTGGTCCTTCACTATCACCTTCTGAGTTTTTGTGCAATAATTTCCAGCCGCATCCGTAAAAGTCCACGTCACAACAGTGATTCCTTTTTCAAAAGCAGCAGTCCGCGCTGTCAAGACTCCTTTTATCGTCTCACAATTATCGGTAATTGTCGGTATCTGATTATTCAATGACAGCATCACTCTGTCGGCCGATGCGCTGCAAGCATCCTCATCGGCAGCGACTGTCAGGTCGGAAAGAGTAACCTGGCTGCAATCGGGAGCATGCTTGTCAGCTATGGTCACAGTCTGTTTACATTGCATTGTGTTGACGGCATACTTGAATGTATAATAGATTGTATTATTGCCCATCTTATAAGAGACAGGCGCCGTCAACACCCCCGTCAGCGTCTTGCAATTATATACAACGGTGGGTGCATTTCCGAGATGTGCATTAATCACCTCGGTCGATAGACAAGAAGATTCGGCATAGTCAATATTGACAGCTGTTCTCAATGATTTTGGACATTCTGGCACATAATTGTTATTCACCGTAATATTCTGGTCACAAGTCGTTTCGTTGCCTGCCTTATCCACAAAGTGCCAAGTGATGGTGGTATCACCCAAGTCATACGATATAGGCTCTGGAATTTGGATTCCTTTAATATCGCCATCGCAGTTATCCTTGGCCACTGGAACAGCAAGGGCGGCATCCGAAGCTTTCAGACGGCAATCCGCTGTTGTCAGGTTCAAAGTCTGTTTGGTCAATGTGCTGCAATCCATTACCGGTTTCACGGCATCATTCACCACCACCTTGGTAGTGCATTGACGAACAGTACCTGCTTTGTCCTTCAACCGATAAAGGAAATCGGAAGTCGTTGCACCATTAGCATGAGTGGAAGCATAAGAATAGTCAGCTGTCGACAGTGCCGTGACGCCATCAGTCTGAGCCAATCCGCAAGCCTGCGTCCCATAACTGGCATTCGCCTTTATCTTGGCAATCACTTCTGAGGCAGAAAAGCTGCACTGAGTGGATGTCGCATCCAACGACAACACGGGAGGATTGGAAGGGCAGGCCAACGGACCTTTGGCAATCGTGACCCAGACAGAACAGCCTTTACTCCAATACCTAACATTCACATTTCCTGCCGCATCTTGCAAAGTCAAAGAGAAATAATAGGGATTTAATCTAGGCTTATAGTTGGAATGGATAGATTCTGATGATTGCACCTTTATATCTTTCACATCGGTGCAGTTATCACTCCACCACCCATTGGCAGCACCCATTGCCTTGACTGAATCAAGGAGCTGAGCCTTGGTCATAGCCGTACCACATTCATCGGTATGCAGGGTTATCTGTTTTTCGTCAATATTGCATACTGGCTTCACATTGTCATTCACCACCACCTTGGCTATACATTGGCGGGTAAGTCCAGCCTTATTCTTCAATATATACACCAAATCGGCGCCCTCCTGACCATTGGCATGAGTGGAAGCATACGAATACGACTCATTGCCTATAGGTGTTATCACATCACCATCATCGGCCAATTGACAGGCATCTGAACCATAATCCAATTCATGTAACATATACATGAGTTCACTTGTGTAATATTGGCATTTTTGGTCATATGCAGTCAATTTTATCACAGGTGCCGTTTCAGGACAAGACGG